>NZ_CABPTS010000011.1:0-69904 GCF_902460385.1 Streptococcus sp. Marseille-P7376 | reverse complement strand
AAAATTTGTCTGTGGCCTTTTTCCATACGAAACTATACTTGTTGGCGTTGGCTTCAATCTTAGTGCCATCAATAAACAGACAATCTAAAGTCACTAACTCTTCCATTTTCAAACGAAGATTGAGGTCAATGAAAAGCTCACGAATGAGCTCTTCCATCCCCGCAGCGACTCGAAAGCGATTGATGGTGCGGTAGCTGACAACCAACTGTCCTGTTAAGTACTGCATAGCGAGATTTTCAATCATCATTTTTTCGATTTTTCGTCCAGAGAAAATCCCTTGTGAGTAGGCAAATAGTAGAGCGGCTAAAAGCATTTTAGGGTGATAAGACGGCCGACCGAAGTTATGATAGAAAGCGTGGAAGTGACGTTCCTCCAAGGTATTCACCACTTTTTCAATGGTAAAGACAATGTGATCTTGTGGTAAAATGCAAGCAAGTTCTAGTGGTAAAGTCGTTTGATTTGTGTTATAGTGAATGTGCATGGAATAGCCTCTCTAAATGGTTTATTGAGCAATTCTATTTTAGCAAGACTATCGCAACCATGCAAAAAGCAACGGCAAATCCGTTGCTTTTTTTGTAGCAAAGGGACTATTGTCCCAGACTCGTCAATTTTTTCGTAAGTGTCCGTACACTTACTGTGCTTGCTACAAAAGTCAAGCAAGCATTAAGCATTTTTCTAAAATTGTAAATATATTATACCATAAAATTCAAGAGAAATGAGAAAACACAATTGACAAAATGTCAGTTGCGTGATATCCTTTAAATAGGAGGGATAAAATGCGAGATGTGAAAGAACCGGAAATACGACGTGCTGAAATTATGGATGCTGCAATGCTACTCTTTATAGAGCAAGGGTATACTAATACAACAACTCAGGATATTGTTGACAAAGTAAATATATCAAGAGGCTTGCTGTACTATCACTTTAAAAATAAAGAAGATATCTTATATTGTCTTGTGGAACAATATTCAGATAAATTATTGAAAGATATTCATGTTATTGTCTATGATGAAGATAAAACCGCCATTGAAAAAATTAGAGCTTTTATAGATGCCACAATTATATCTTCGGAAAATATTTCAGCAGAGGGAACAGAGTTACAAAAAACAGTTGATCTTGAAGAAAATCGATATATGATAGATAAGTTATCTCATAAGATTATTGAAAAACTGACAATATATTTTGAAAGGATAATAAACCAAGGAATATCAGAAAAAACACTTTTTGTAAAATATCCGTCTGAAACAGCGGAATTTCTTATGACAGCTTATGTTTTTGTTTCAAATAACATAAGTATAAGATATTCAAAAAAAGAGTCTGTTAATGAGTATTTAAACGCATTTAAGATAATGCTTGAACAAAGCTTAAATGCAAAAAAACTCTTTAGCAATTGAAAAAGAATAGAATGTTTGTAAAAATAATAATGTTCCGATAGCTAATGCTAAAAAAGCTATCGGTATTATTTCAAAGGATAACTGACAAATTGTCAATGGAGGTAAAAGCATGTTAGAGATAAATAATTTTAGTAAATTTTATGGAGACAAAAAAGTTGTTGATAACCTATCCATTTCAGTACAGTCTGGAGATATTTATGGATTCATTGGTGCAAATGGAGCCGGAAAAACTACAACAATAAAAGCAGTAGTTGGGATTCATGATTTTGAGAATGGAAGTATAACGATTAATGGGCATTCCATTAAAGAGGAGCCTGTTATTTGTAAAAAAATGATGGCATACATTCCGGATAATCCAGACTTATATGAACATATGACGGGTTTTCAGTACATCAATTTTATTGCAGATTTATTTGAAATTTATACTGAAATACGCAGAGAAAGAATTCAAAAATATAGTGATTTATTTGAAATGACTAAGCATCTTTCGGGGATGATATCTTCGTATTCACATGGTATGAAGCAACGAACAGCGATTATTTCTGCACTGGTGCATTCTCCAAAGTTACTAATTTTAGATGAACCTTTTGTAGGACTTGATCCAAAAGCAGCTTTTCTACTAAAGAAAGTAATGCACGAATGCGTGTCAGATGGAGGAGCTATTTTCTTTTCAACACATGTTTTGGATGTTGCAGAAAAATTATGTAATAAAATTGCAATTATAAAAAATGGAAAGTTAATCGCAAGCGGAAATACAGAAGAAGTCAAAGGTGATAAAACTTTGGAAACTTTTTTCATGGAGGTACAAGATAATGAGCAAAATTTGGATACTAATTAGAGCCCAATTGATAAATTTTTTTCCAATCAACGAAATTAGAGAGCCGAGAAATAAAAAGCAAAGCTCTGTTGTTATTGCAAGTTTTGGAATAATAACTCTTGCTATATTTTTCTGTGTCTATAATATTATGACAGCCAAAACACTGGTGCAAGTTGGACAGCAGGAATTGATACCAGCTTATATGGTTGCGGTATCAAGTTTTTCAATATTATTTTTGACAATATTTTATTCTAATGGAATTTTATTTGGTAGTCGTGATATGGAAACGCTTTTATCGCTACCTTTAAAAAGCTTAGACATTATAAGTAGCAAGTTTATGTTTATGTATTTATTGAACTTTTTAATAGGATTTATATTTATGCTTCCGGGAGGCATTGTTTGGGTGTTAAACAGAAGCTTAAATGTATTGCAGATTATATTGTATTTTACATCCATGATTTTTGTTCCATTGATACCTATGTGCATAGCAGCATGTATGGGAATCATTGTTGTGGCTGTTTCGTCTTATTTTAAGAGGAAAAATGTTATTGCTCTAATCTTTTCATTTGCAATGATAGGTATAATTGGATATATTGCAGTGTCAGCTATGAAATCAGGTAATGAAGACAGCATTGAGATCATGCTTTCTAAGCAAATTACCGAACTGTACCCAATATCCGGGTTATTCATGCAACACACAAATTTTTCAATGTATATTGGAGTGGGATCATTTATTGCTTTTTCAACAGCACTTTTTTATATATTTGTAAAAATTGTTTCGATGAAGTATGGATTGCTTAATACTCTTGCTAAAACAACATCAAGATATTGTGATAACAAAAAATATTATAATAGAAAATCAATATTTTTTTCCTTGTATAAAAAAGAAATGGGACGCTTTTTAAGCTCGTACATGGCGGTCTTGAATGCAGGCCTTGGTGTAATACTTTTATGTGTTTTTAGTATATTTTTGCTTTTTAATTCTGTAGAACAAATAGGAGAGTCTTCAGGGATAGAAAATATAAATGAATATCTCTCAAATTTTGCTCCATTATTTATTGCATCTATGCTCTCGCTCAGTTGCCCGGCAGCTTCAGCGATATCTTTAGAAGGAAAAAACATTTGGATTTTGCAAAGCTCTCCTGTTAAGGTAAAAATGATCTTAAATTCCAAGATAGCTGTAAACCTTACACTTCATTTGATTGGGTATATGATTTCCATATTTGCATTTATGCTAAAACTTGATATGAACTTTATTCAAGTTATTAACCTAATAATTGTTCCTATATGCTATTCGATCTTTATAACAGTGATAGGAATTTCCCTAAATAAAAAGTATCCAAATTATGAATGGGAAAGCGAGATGATGGTAGTAAAGCAGAGCATGCCTGTTATTGTGTCTGGACTTGTCGGGATAATTGCACTCATTACACCAATTCTTCTTAATTGGTTTTTAAATCTTCCGATAACACCGGTTTTGCAGATAATATCAGTTACTTTACTTGTTATTTCAAGCGAAGTTTATATAAAAGTTAGCAAGTCAAATTTTATTTAGTTTAAGGAGGGAAAATTGTATGAAAGTTGGGCTGTTAAAAGATGTCTTGGTGTTGATGTTAATGATTGTTGTAATATTTATTATTTGCATATTTCTCCCGGAGAAAATTCCTGTTCATTTCAATGCAAAAGGAGCCCCTGATATGTTTGCTAATAAATATTATCTTCTGTTTGCTACGGTTATTCCGTATTCTGCTTATTGGAAATTTATACGAGGAAGGAAAAATAAAAAGGTTAAGTGAATATGTATCCATATTTACAAATAACATCTGTGATAAGAGCAACTGTTTTAAGAGGTAAGTATGTACCGGGGCAACAGACGCCTCCCCATAAGGACTTTAGCAGAGATGGAAGAATGTAATCCTGCAACCGTCCAAAAAGCATTAAAAGTTCTTGAGAAACAGGGGTTGATTGTTAGTCGTGGAAGTAAAGGATATTTTGTTACTGAAAGTGAGAAGAAAATAATTGAGTTAAGAAATCAGCATTTGAACAGGCTAACAAAAATATTGTTTGAAAAACTATATACCTTAGGATTTTCGGATTCTGAGATTATCAAACTATTTGATAGAATAGAAACTTAAAAAATGAATAAAAATCAATTATGTGTAAAGAAGATAAAGATACTGACTATTTAGATTATTGATAAAATGGAGGAAACGAATATGGAAGAATCTAAACATCTAATGTTAGAAATACCAAAGAAACAAAATGGGATTACAGCCAAAGTTTAGCGATAATTACTTTGATAGATTTCTTTCTTGGAAAGGTAGAAAATCAGATGAAACGCTGTGTAATGATTTTAAGCTATTAATTATTTCGCTTTCAAATCTTCTTTATAAAATTGATTTGGATGATAAAGATAAGAAACTTTTATATAAAACTTTTAGAAAAAACAAAGAAATGCTTAGTGCTTTAGAAATTAAAAAGAAAGATTTTACTTTGGATATTATTAATGCAGTAGAAGAAGCACTTTCATATAGTTATAAATGATGTGCATTTAAAGAAGATAATAAGTATAAACTTATACTGTTAATTGTTTTATTTACCACATTTTATTGGTTAATATTTATTGCTAGTAAAAGCCTTGATTTCAAGGCTTTTTAATATAAACTGATAGCCTCCTATACTAAAACCAGAACAATATCTTGCCAACATCTTATTAAAGTGATATACTAGAACAACCTTGTGAAATCGTTTGCACAAAGTGGCGATGAGTTTATAAAGAGAAATCTAGGAGAGAAAATATGGAATTGTCAGCTATTTACCACAGGCCAGAGTCGGAGTATGCTTATCTTTATAAAGATAAGACAATGCACATTCGCATTCGAACGAAAAAGGGAGATATTGAAAACATCACCTTGCACTATGGAGATCCTTTTATATTTATCGAGGACCATTATGAAGACCGCAAGGAAATGGTCAAAGTAAGCTCTGATGCTTTGTTTGATTATTGGCAAGTGGAGGTTTCGGTTGGCTTTGCGCGACTCCAGTATCTCTTTGAACTTAAGGATAAGCAAGGCCAGAGTATCTTGTATGGCGATAAGGGTTGTGTTGAAAGCACGCTAGAAAATCTTCATTACGAGGGGAATGGCTTTAAGCTTCCTTATATCCATGAGACTGATGGCTGTCAGGTTCCTGACTGGGTTTCAGAAACAGTTTGGTATCAGATTTTCCCAGAAAGATTTGCCAATGGAAATCCTGAACTTTCACCGAAAGGAGCACGAGCTTGGGATGCTGCTAACGCCCCACAAAGAACAGATTTCTTTGGTGGGGATTTACAGGGAATTATTGACCATCTGGATTACTTACAAGACTTGGGAATCACAGGACTCTATCTCTGTCCGATTTTTGAATCTCCTAGCAATCACAAGTATAATACGACAGATTACTTTGAGATTGATAGACATTTTGGAGACAAGGAGACCTTCCGCCAATTGGTAGAGAAGGCTCATCAGCGTGGCATGAAGGTGATGCTGGACGCTGTTTTTAACCATATCGGCGACCAATCTCCACAGTGGCAGGATGTTGTCAAAAATGGTCAAAAATCAGTTTATAAAGACTGGTTCCATATTCAAGAGTTCCCAGTGACAAAGGATAAGCTTGAAAATCCAAAAAAGCTCCCTTATCATACCTTTGCCTTTGCCAGCTATATGCCAAAATTAAACACGGCAAATCCAGAAGTGAAGGACTATTTGTTAAGCGTTGCGACCTACTGGATTGAGCATTTCGATATTGATGCTTGGCGCCTGGATGTGGCTAATGAAGTGGACCACCAATTTTGGCGAGATTTCCGTAAGGCTGTCTTGGCTAAAAAGCCTGACCTTTATATTCTGGGAGAGGTTTGGCATACGTCTCAGCCTTGGCTAAAGGGCGATGAGTTTCACGCCGTCATGAATTATCCCCTATCTGATAGTATCAAGGATTATTTTTTGCGTAGGGTTAAGAAGACCAGTCAATTTATCGATGAGATCAATGGTCAATCTATGTATTATAGACAGCAGATTTCGGAAGTGATGTTCAATCTTCTGGATTCGCACGATACGGAGCGTATTTTGACTACTGCCAAGGGAAATGTCCAACTGGTTAAGTCTGCCCTAGCCTGCCTCTTTTTACAAAGGGGAACACCGTGTTTCTACTATGGAACGGAGCTAGAGTTAGCCGGGGGACCAGATCCAGATTGTCGTCGTGTTATGCCTTGGGAACGTGTATCTAATAGCAATGACATGCTCGATTTCATGAAGAAATTGATTCGGCTTCGCAAGAGTGTTTCAGACATTATCCAGAATGGGAAATATAGTCTAGAAGAAATCAAGCCTGATGTGCTGGCTTTAGACTGGGAACATGATGGCCAAATTCTTCGAGCGATTTTTAATCAGTCTAAGGAGAATTACCTTTTAGACAGAGCCACGGCTGATTTAGTGAGTCATTGTCAAGTCTCGGATGGACAACTGCTTATCTTACCCAATGGATTTGTAATTTTTGTGGAAGATTTGGAAACTGCTGCAAATTAATTTTTGGAATTTGACTTGAATAGTCAATAGAACTATTCAGATTTCCCCAAATCCAATCTAAAAGTAGCCTGTTCAAGTTATATATTTGTAGTTTTTTTTGCTTAGGTGTATAATGAGTCCTTAGCAAGTAACTTACTAGAAAAGAGGAGTTCAGAATGGAATTAAAAGATTTTACTGAAAAAGAGCAGGAGCAGATAAAAGAGGGGCTTAGTACAGCCGTCATTAGCGATAAGGAAGCGGCTAAAAAGATTTTGGCTCTTGTGCCACAAGAATGGCTGAAGCGAATTCCCTTCCTTGTTAGAGGGCATGCAACGACCAAGACGGTTGAGCGAGTTGCCAAGCAATACCCAGAACTTTACGCTGTGGCTAAGCAAGCAGGAGACCTTCCTGAAAAGGAGCGTGAGGAATTGCGCGCTATCATGATAGCTATCTTTGAAGAAAAGATGAACAAGCACAAGATTAAGTAGACTTACCAGTGTATAGCGATTCATTTTCTTTAAGTTGGCATTTGGAGTTGGCTACTCTACCTTGCTCATCAATTCATAAATCAAAGTGACTGCACTTTTATCAACTGCAGTCATTTTTTTATGGCTTAGGGGAATAGCTTCGTTGATGGTTGTGTTTGGTTTATCAAGTTTAGTTTTCAGTTCAGATATGATTTCAATATTAAGAGAATTTCTATCTAAGATAGATTTTTCCTTTCTGTTTTTTAGTATTTCTTGATATAATAACAAGAGGAATCTTTGAAAATTACCATAGTAAAAATGTAAACAGGACGAAAGAATGAAGAAAGTAAAAAAGATTATGTTGATGAGTGCCTGCACTTTGGCAATTCTTGGCTTAGCTGCATGTGGGAAGACACAAAAGCAATCAAACGGCAGTCAAGAGAACCCAACAGTTGGTCAGACTAGCTCAGAAAAATACCCATGGAAGGCGACTTATTCAAATCTAAATAGTCAAAAAAGTGTCGAAGAAGTTAAGAGTCTGTTGGCTGCCGACTTGGATAAAAACAGTGTAGATAACTTTGTCAATCTAGTCAATGACTACAATGGCATTGTTGGTTCTGCTGGATTAACGGGAGACTTCACTACATTCACAAAAACAGACTATGATGTAGAAAAAATCAGCAACTTGTGGCGTGAAAAAAAGGGCGATTTTATCGGGACAAATTGCCGAATTAACTCTTATACTTTGCTGAAAAATAGCATCGAAATCCCTCAAATGGCAAAGGATGATGAACTTTTATTCTTAGATAATGACGCGATTGACAAGGGAAAGCTATTTGATACCAAAGATAAGGAAGCCTTTAATATCCTATTCTCAAGAGTCAAGACTGAGGCGACCCAAGATGTCAAGGTTCACGCTAAGAAGATGGAGGAATACTTCAAACAGTTCAAGTTTAACGAAAAGGCAAGGATGCTCTCTGTCATTGTCCACGACAATCTTGACGGTGATTCTCTCTTTATCGGGCATGTCGGCGTCTTGGTTCCAGATAAAGACGGATATTTATTTGTCGAAAAGCTGACCTTTGAAGAACCTTACCAGGCTATCAAGTTTGCAACCAAGGAAGATGTCTACAAATACTTGCAGACCAAATATAAAGACTACACAGGAGAAGGTCTGGCCAAGCCCTTTCTCATGGATAATGAGAAAGTAGTAGAGGATAAATAGAGATATTGCTGCTGTATGGAGTTTAATGTTTACTTACGGCTGGCTGTTATTTCTGGAATCTTTTTGACTGTTTGATGGCAAGTCTAACAGATTCATTTTTCTAGTTAAGTCAAAGTATAATTAGGGCAGACAGACGCACGGTTGTAACAACTGTACGTCTTTTTGCGTCGGAAAAGCGCTTGGTAATGTCTATATTGCTTTCGCCGCTACAGAAATGATAAAAATGTGATAGCTCTCTTAAAGAAAGTCATTTCTTTTTTAGAAAACATCAACTTTTTATTGCATTTGCAATAAAAAGTTGATATACTAGTTTCATAAGGAGGAGAGATGTCGATTTTACGTGAGATTGGAATCATTGCCCGAGCTTTGGATTCCATAGCTAATCTGGAGTTTCGTGACATAGATCTGGCGCGGGGACAATATCTCTATCTGGTGCGGATTGCGGAGAATCCTGGTATTATCCAGGAGGAGCTGTCGGATTTGCTCAAGGTAGATCGCTCGACGGTGGCTCGCTCAGTCAAGAAGCTAGAAGGCAAAGGTTTACTGGAACAGCGCCCAGCTGCCACTAACCGCAAGAATAAGGAATGGTTTGTCACCGAAAAGGGGGCGACCCTCTATCCTTTTATCTTAGCGGAAAACGAGTATTCGGAGCAGGTTTCGTTGGAAAATTTTTCAGAAACTGAGCGGAAAGAGTTAGAAAAGATGCTGGTTCGCGTCCGAGAGAATATTACCAAGGACTGGGAGCTGGTCAAAAAAGGTCAGAAAAGAAATTATTGAGGTGCAACATGAAAATTACAGTTGAAAATGAATTTTGGACTTTGTTTCCAGAGGCTCAGATTAGTATTATGGTCGTCAAGGGTTTGGACAATTCTGTTGATGAAAGCAAGGATCCCTACTTCAAATCCTTGCTAGATAAGGGAGCAAAGCGAGCTGAAGACTTTATCCCAGATGAGACTTTTACCCAGAATGATGTTATTCAGGAATGGCGGCAGGCTTTTAGTAAGTTTAAAACTAAGAAGGGAGCCCGTTCTTCCATTGAAGCCCTGCTCAAGCGGGTCAGTCAGGGACGGGAGTTTCATCCGATCAATCCTTTGGTAGATCTTTATAACAGTGCGTCCCTTTCTTATGCTGTACCCTGTGGTGGGGAGGATTTGGACAAGATTGTCGGTGGTCTTCATCTGGGGAAAGCCAAGGGTGGTGAAGCCTTCTTTCCACTGGGAGCTGAGAGTGATGCGCCTGCTCTCCCAGAGGAAATCATCTACTATGATGAGGAGGGAGCCGTCTGCCGCTGTCTCAACTGGCGAGAAGCTCAGCGAACCATGCTGACAGAAGGAACCAAGGATGCTGTTTTGGTTATCGAGGCCATCAATGAAGAGCAGGCAGCGCGTGCTCAAGCGGCCATGAAAGAACTCCAGTCTCTGGTGGAGGAATATTTCGGTGTCAAGGGTGACATTACTCACCTGATAGCTGAAAATCCAAGTCTGGAAATCTAATCATCAAAAAATCTGGATCAGAATAATCTGGTCCAGATTTGCTTTTATAGGGTAAAGCAGCTTTGGTCTAAACATAACTCTATTTTCTCTTCTTCGTAAGAAATTGTCAGTAATACATCTGATTTTTACAATTCAGCTCTTAGATTATAACGCTTTTGTATAATAATATCTTTCTCCGGTATAGGGATATTCTTTTAAGGCAAACACTTCTTCATAACCGTGCTTTTTATAAAAATCCGGTGCTTGAAACTGATAGGTGTTCACAAATGAACATTTACACTTTCTTTCTCTAGCCTCTTTTTCTGCCCGATTCAAAATGTTTGAGCCTATGCCTTGTCCTCGGAAATCCTCTTGCACATACAAATATTCAATTTCTAGCCAATGTCCAAAAGTTTCGGCTACCATACCAGCAATTAGATTTCCTTGTTCGTCTTCGACATAGATGTTAAGAGGTTCACTTTTTGACGGTTCTCTCTTTGATTGATTATATGCTCTGATTAAATTTCCCAGTTCTTGTGTTTTCTTCGATTCTCTATTTTCCAATCGAAAGTGCATTACAACCTCCATATTAGCTTCTCAAATGGCCTATTATTTTTTCTTGCTTTTAAAAACAAAAATCTTGCTGAAGACATAGTTGAGGACGATAATAGCTACTTGGGCAATGAAGGTTTCGACAGTATTGACCATCTTGATGTCATTATTGACAAATTGGCCGATGATTTGCGGGAACCAGCTGACAAAGATGATGGTTAGAGCTAGGTCGAGGCCTAGGGTGCTGAGCCGAGCGATAAAGAATTTAATCAGTCTGACTGGCCAGCCCTTTCTTTTTTGCTTGAAAACAATGGTATCGTTGGTCGCAAAGGCAAAAAGGATACCGGCGATATTTCCGATGATGGTCGCAATGATTTCATTCGAGGTCAGAGTATAGAGCAGCATCCGGGTCGCGACAGCTACCACAGTAGTGGCTACTCCAAAAAACAGGTAGGATAAAATTTCATTATCAAAAAACTTTTTTATTACAACTTTCATGATCTTAGTCTATCATATTTTCGGGATTTGTGCTATACTTGAAAGGCTGTGTCTCAATGTGAGAGAGTGGGGAGAAGGAGCTGTTTTAAAAGAATCTCCGACCTATTTCATTTCTTACTGTTAGTGATGGATACAGCCCTTGACGCTTAGCTTCTTTCGTCAAGCATATTTTAAGCGGGAAAACCGCTAAAGGAGAAAAAATGAAAAAACAAAACCTAACTGTTCGTGACATGACTCAGATTGCCTTAGTTGCGGCGATCTATGTAGCTTTGACCATTACCCCACCTTTGAATGCTATTAGCTATGGTGCTTATCAATTCCGTATTTCGGAGATGATGAACTTTATGGCCTTTTATCATCGTAAATATATCATCGGGGTGACCTTAGGCTGCATGATTGCCAATTTATATAGTTTTGGTATCGTAGATGTCTTTGTTGGTGGTGGTTCCACTTTAGTTTTTTTGACTTTAGGTGTTATTCTTTTTGAAAAATTCAAGAATCAATATATTCTTAATAATCTGATTCGGCTAGATCATTTCTGCTTTGCAATTCTCTTTTCTATTTCCATGTTTACCATTGCTGCGGAACTGCACCTCTTACAAGGTCTTCCCTTTTTCCTCACTTGGTTTACGACAGCGGCTGGAGAATTTGTTTCTTTGCTAATTGGAGCGATTTTAATCAATCGTCTGTCTCAGCATATTGATTTGACGAGATAGATTACAAGGAACAACTATAAAAATGTATGGTTGTTTTTAATTTCCTGTGGATTGTGAGGAACAAATAGAGGAAGATTTCGCCCATTTATGATAAAATAGAAGTATGAAAGAAAGAATTGCAGAATTAGTCAAATTGCTTAATCGATACGCCCATGAATACTATACCAGTGATTGTCCAAGCGTATCTGACAGTGAGTATGATCGGCTCTATCGTGAGCTGGTGAACTTAGAAGAAAAGTACCCAACAGACATTCTGCCTGACAGCCCTACACATCGGGTTGGTGGGAAGATTTTAGAAGGATTTGAAAAATACCAACACCAGTATCCTCTTTTTAGTTTGCAGGATGCTTTTTCACGTGAAGAATTACTGGCATTTGACGAGCGGGTGCGTCGGGAATTTCCCAGCGTTTCCTACTTCTGCGAGCTCAAGATTGACGGTCTGTCTATTTCCCTGACCTATGAAAATGGTGTCTTGATAGCAGGCGCGACGCGCGGAGACGGCTCTGTCGGTGAAAACATCACGGAAAATCTCAAACGGGTCAAGGATATTCCCTTGACTCTCAAAGAGCCTGTTGACTTGACTGTCCGCGGAGAATGCTACATGCCCAAGGCCTCCTTTGATGCGGTTAACCAGCTGCGGCAGGAGAATGGTGAGCCTGAGTTTGCCAATCCGCGAAATGCAGCAGCTGGAACCCTACGCCAATTGGATACAGCTGTTGTGGCCAAGCGTAAACTGGCTACCTTCCTCTATCAAGAAGCCAGTCCGACTCAGGAAACCAGTCAGGAAGCTGTTTTGAATAAGCTGGCATCTTTGGACTTCTCAGTCAATCCTACTCATATTCTGGCGGAATCTATGGATCAGGTCTGGGAGTTTATCGAAAAAATTGCTCAGGAGCGGGATAGTCTGCCTTATGAGATTGACGGTATTGTTATCAAGGTCAATGACTTAAGTGTTCAAGAAGAGCTGGGCTTTACTGTCAAGGCACCTAAGTGGGCCATCGCCTACAAGTTTCCAGCAGAGGAAAAGGAAGCCCAGCTTTTGTCTGTGGACTGGACCGTCGGACGGACGGGAGTTGTGACTCCCACGGCGAACTTGACGCCGGTTCAGCTAGCAGGAACGATAGTTAGCCGAGCAACCTTACACAATGTGGACTACATATCTGAAAAAGATATTCGCAAGGAGGATACAGTTATTGTCTATAAGGCAGGCGATATTATCCCAGCTGTCTTGCGTGTGGTCGAGTCTAAGAGGGCGTCAGAAGAGGCTGTGGAAATCCCAAGTCACTGCCCGAGTTGTGGCGGTGAGCTATTGCATTTTGAGGATGAGGTGGCTCTGCGCTGTATCAATCCTCTCTGTCCCGCTCAAATCATGGAGGGTTTGACTCATTTTGCCAGCCGAGATGCTATGAATATCACAGGCCTAGGCCCTGCGATTGTCGAAAAGCTCTTTGCCAAGGAATTGGTCAAGGATGTTGCCAGCATTTACCGTCTTTCTGTAGAAGACTTGCTCACCTTAGACGGCTTTAAGGAAAAATCAGCCAACAAGTTGTATCATGCCATTCAAGCTTCCAAGGATAACTCAGCAGAGAAATTACTCTTTGGGCTGGGTATTCGTCATGTGGGAAGCAAGGCCAGTCGGATTCTATTAGAGAAATTCCATGACATTCCTAGACTTTCTCAGGCCAATCAAGAAGACATTGCAGCTATTGACAGTTTGGGGACTGTTATTGCTCAAAGTCTGCATTCTTACTTTGAGCAGGAAGGCAGCCAAGTGCTGCTGCGGGAACTGCAAGAAGCTGGTGTCAATTTAGACTATCTAGGTGAAAAAGTAGCTGCTGATGCAGTCCTCTCTGGCAAAACAGTCGTACTGACCGGAAAATTACAAAAATTAACACGGAATCAAGCCAAAGAAAAATTGCTGAGCTTGGGAGCTAATGTTGCCGGAAGTGTGTCTAAAAAGACGGATTTGGTGGTAGCTGGCAGTGATGCAGGCAGCAAATTGACCAAAGCCCAAGAACTTGGAGTCGAGATTCGAGATGAAGATTGGTTAGATGGCTTGTGAGGCTGAGTATGAAGAACAAGATAAAAAAAGCAAGATTGATTTATAACCCGACTTCTGGGCAGGAGATTATCAAGAAAAATATTGCCGAAGTCTTGGACGTTTTAGAAGATGTTGGCTATGAGACCAGCGCCTACCAAACGACTCCAGAGCCCTTCTCCGCGCAGCGGGAAGCCGAAAGGGCAGCCAAGGCTGGTTTTGACTTGGTGATTGCTGCCGGTGGTGATGGAACGATTAATGAAGTGGTCAATGGAGTTGCCTCTCTAGATGTGCGTCCCAAGCTGGCCTTTATCCCGACCGGAACGACCAATGACTATGCGCGAGCTTTGAAGATTCCGATGGGGGATCCGGTAGCCGCTGCCCGCATTATTGAGAAAAACCAAACGATTCAGATGGATATCGGCCGAGCTTATGGCAGCAAATACTTTATCAATATTGCTGCTGCAGGTACCCTAACGGAGCTGACTTACAGTGTTCCTAGTGAAGTCAAATCCCGTCTGGGTTATCTGGCTTATGTCGCAGAAGGGGCTAAAATGCTGCCTCGCTCCAAATCTCGTAAGGTACGGATTGAGCATGATCATGGTGTTTTTGAGGGCAAGGTTTCGCTTGTCTTTGTAGCCTTGACTAATTCTATTGGTGGTTTTGAAAAACTAGCTCCGGATACAAAATTCGATGATGGGAATTTTACCTTGATTGTGGTAAAAACGGCTAAGTTATTTGATATGCTTAGCTTGATTATACAAGCGATTAATGGTGGACAGCATGTGACGGATGCCAAGGTTGAGTATCTTAAAACCAGCAAATTGAAGCTAGAAGTATTGGACAAAAAAGCACCGTTTATGCTGAATCTAGATGGGGAGTATGGTGGCGATACGCCAGTAGAGCTTGAAGTTTTGCATAATCATCTGGAATTTTTTGCAAATATAGACGAAATTGATGAGAATGCTCTTTCGATAGAATAATTTAGAAATGAAGAGATTAATGAAAATGTTAGACTATAAGGTCATTGTTCACTATCATAATCCTAAGGGAGATTACTTTTCTTATGATTTGTGGCAGTGGCAGACAAATAAATGGGGAAAAGAAGCTTCTTTTTCCAAACTTGATTATTTCGGTATTCAAGGAGAACTATCTTTTAAAACTTTGGAGCCTTTGGGGCAAGCCCATGTGATTGTCAAGCGTTCGGACTGGTCCAGCCAGTCTTGTGACTATCATATCGATTTATTGCCTGCTCATTTACCAACAGAAGTATGGCTGATTGAAGGAGACCATCAGGTTTATTATTCCCTTCAGGCGGCTACAACCAGCCACCAATACTCACAGCGCCGCCCTCATAATTTTGATGTGGCTATGCGGTCAGATTATTTTGATGAATGCTGGGGTTACCAAGGTTGGCTTGGTCATCGTCTTCAGGGGCAGACCAACCTGTTTAAAGTCTGGGCTCCAACAGCAAAAAATGTCGAATTGGTAGTCTATGAATCTTCCAGCAATGAAGCAGCCATTTATAAAAAATTCCCTATGAAAAAGGGGGAAACTTACTCGCACGACCATGCTAAAAATACAATTGGAGTTTGGTTGGTTGACGTGCCAGAGGATCTAGCTGGCAAGGCCTACCATTATCATGTTAGTTTTGAAAATCAACATTTTCATACCCGCGATCCTTATACGATAGCCACTAGTCCAGATGGTAAGCGCTCAGCTATTGTTGCTGAAAAGGACAAGACTGTTCCAGGGTTTAAGGTCTGTCAAGGTAAGAAAGCCACCTGGCGTCTAAAAAATCCTAATCAGGCAGTCATCTATGAGATGCATATTCGGGATTTAACCAAATCCAGCAGCTCCGGAGTAGAAGAGAACCTGCGAGGAACCTTCTTAGGCGCTTGTCAGACAGGTACTAGGAACCGATTGCGATACAAGACGGGCTTTGATTATATCTGTGACTTAGGGATCAATGTGGTTCAGCTCCAGCCGATCTCTGACCGTCACAAGGACTATGATGAAAATGGGCAAGTCACCTATAACTGGGGTTATGACCCGCAGAACTACAATGCGCCAGAAACCAGTTTTTCTTCCAATCCAGATGACCCAGGTCAGGTTATTCGAGATTTGAAAACCATGATTCAGGCCTATCACGATGCTGGCATTTCTGTGACCTTGGACGTAGTTTACAACCATATCTATTCAACTTTTGACTCAGCTTTTCAGGCAACTGTTCCCGATTATTACTACCGGATGAATCCCAATGGTTCCTTCCAAAATGGTACCGGTGTCGGCAGTGAGACAGCAAGCGAGCACGAGATGTTCCGCAAATTCATGATTGATTCGCTGCGTTATTGGGTTGAGGAGTTCAATATTGATGGCTTCCGTTTTGATTTGATGGGAATCCATGATGTAGCGACTATGAATGCAATCCGTGAGGAAATGGATAAAATCGATCCGAGGATCTTGCTTTATGGAGAAGGCTGGGATATGGGAACGGGTCTGATGCCACAGGATAAGGCTAAAAAAGACAATGCTTATCAAATGCCGCGGATTGGCTTCTTCAATGATACCGAGCGCGATGCGGTGAAGGGAGCTGAGGTCTATGGCGGGGTGAAAGCAGGCTTTGTCAGCGGCCAGGCGACCGAAGACATTGTAGCCAAGTCTATTTTGGGAAGCAAGGAGTTAGGCTCTTATTGGTTACCAGAGCAGGTACTCAACTATGTTGAAGCCCATGATAATTTCAACTTGCATGACTTACTGACTGAATTGCATCCACACGATGACGTTTTAACAAAATCCAAACGTATTGAACTGGCAACGGCCATGAATTTACTTATGCAGGGCATGGCTTTTATGGAATTAGGTCAAGAATTCTCACGAAGTAAATTAGTAGCAACAGGTGAAGGCGGAGAAGTGCTGCACAGCGACCGAGAAAGAGCGATGAACAGCTACAATGCCCCGGACGCTGTCAATCAAGTAAACTGGGATTTACTCAATCATCATCAAAACAGCCTTGAATTTATCAAGCAGATCATTCATCTAAAGACAACTGTCAAGGAATTTTCTTATAAAACTTACGCAGATATTTACAAGCATGTCTTTGTCAAATCTGCAAATCAAGGAAGCGGACTACTGATTTTTGAGATTAAGGATGAAAAGCACTATGAAATTATTTTCAACGCCAGTGGCTTGCCTTTCTACCTGTCAAATTCTGATAAGCTTCGTTTGGTAGCTGGTAACAGCCGTCATAAAAGACCATTTTATGTTGAAAATCTGACTGCTTCTGTTTTTGAAGTAATTAACTAATGTCAAGATAAGCAAAATGACTATAAAAAAAGTTGAAGAAACCCACTTGTGGCTCCATTCTTCAATCTTTTTTTGATTGGCGGAAAATAAAAAAAAAACTCTCCCAAAACATTTTCAACGTTTTGGTGAGAGTTTTGTAGTTTGATAAATACTAAGGAGTAGCAGTTGAACTAGAGGAACTTGAAGAGCTAGAGGAGCTAGAAGAGTCTCCGCTACTCTCTTCCTCACTGCTGGATTGGAATTGTTCAGGGTGCAGTGCTCGATAGCTTGGCGAATTGAATAAGTCAATGGAGGACACACCGCCACGTTTTGAGTAAAGGCTGGTCGATTGCTCTCCTTTTTCCTTCTCGATGGCTTGGAGAGCCTTGAAGGAGTTGATGTAAGAATAGTCCTCGGGATTGACTTTTCCTAAGTCATTGCCCGTGTAGAAGCGGAGCAGGTCCCCTGTCTGAATCGCATCGCTCATCTTCAGCTGGGTATTGGCTGCTGTCCGAATAGCTTCCAGTTCTGCAGTTGTGGATTCGTCGGGAAGGGTAATCTCGTCCCCAGTTTGTGTGTTGTAAATCCGTCCGCTGTAGCTTGTATATTTAGGGGTTACAAAGTTATTGGTTGAGCGGAAAGTCACGATTTGCTCATGCTGAGGTGAGAGTAGGTCTTGTCCGACTTGAAGGTAATTTTTTGAGTCAATGCCCAATAGATGCTCCAAAGTTGGCAGCATATCAATTTGTCCACCAAAGGTATCAATGATTTTTCCTTTCTCCATACCCGGTATCACCACCATATATGGGACCCGCTGCAGCATAGCGTTGTCATAACTAGACCAGGTTTCAGAGTCTTTGCCTAGAAGTGGTGCCAGAGCTGGATTGCGAGAATTGGAAATTCCATAGTGGTCTCCGTAAAGGACAATAATTGAATTTTCATACAGCCCAGCTTCTTTAAGATAGTCAAAGAAGGCTTTGACAGCAGAGTCCAGATAGTTTGCAGTTGCAAAGTAGCCATTGATGGTTTCGTCTTTGGTATCTGCAAGCGGGAAACCAATTTCATCGCCAATCAGACTGGTCGTATAAGGATAGTGATTGGAGACGGTGATGTATTTGGCGTAGAAAGGCTGCTGTAAATGTTCCAGATACTTGATGGAATCTTTCAGCATGATCTTGTCGTTCAAGCCGTATTGGAAGGAGTTAGTCTCGTCCTGTTTGGTGAAGTAGGAGGCATCAAAGAAATAATTGTAGCCCCATTGCTTGTAGGCGGTGTTGCGGTTCCAGAAGCTGCCAGTATTTCCATGGAAAACAGCAGATGTGTAATTTCCATTTTGAGAGAGGATAAAAGGAGCTGCTTGCTGGGTATTGGTACCACCGTAATTTACCATGAAGGAGCCTTGGTTAAGACCGAATAGGCCTGTCTCTAGCATGGTTTCTGCATCGGATGTTTTTCCAGCCTTAACTTGGTTAAAGATGTTAGAAAAGGCCAAAGTTGAGTTGGAATGGTAAAGTGAGTTCAGAAAAGGCGTTACTTCGTATTCCTTGCCGTCCATCTGCAGTTTATAGTCAATTAAAAACTGTTGGAAGCTCTCTAAATGGAGATAAAATACATTGCGGCCCTTAGCAATGCCATAGTATTCAGAATTTGGCTCTGCATAATGGGATTGGATATATTGTTCAACTGGCTCCAGATCTTTGGCAGAGGCTTTAGAGCGCTCTTTATTGGCACTATAGGTTTGATTGGCGCTGTAGCCTAGAAAGGCTGGCAGGCCGAGAGCTCGGACGACATAGTAATTTGAAAATCCGCGCGTCAGGAGCTCTGGACGATCAATCTCTGCTAGGAAAAGATTGGCTGAAAAGAGCATGGCTGACAGAGATGTCACGGCAAAGCTAGCCCGAATATTGAAAGCTCGATGATCCAAACGGATATACTTTTTATAAAAAAGCCAGCCAAGGATTGGGAAATCAATGATATAGATGGCATCCCACGGACGGAAAAGCTCCATGGCCGCTGCTCCCAGACCTGCAGAAACCTTGCTGGAGGCCAGCATGGTATTGACCGTCACAAAGTCGGTAAACTCGCGATAGTAGATGGAGTTGGAGACCAGCCAGACAAAGAGCAGCATGTAAATAGCAGTGCTGACCCAATAAAAAAGCTTGGTCGGTTTGATATAAAGAGCTAGTCCAATCAGCAAAAGTCCGATGGGAAAAGGGTTAATCAGAGCCAGAAAAATCTGGTAGGCTCCTTGAATATCTAAACTAAAATCGACAGTATAGGCCCACATGGTTTTTAACCAGTAAATCGTGAGCAAACTCAAGACGAAACCTAGCCTTGTACTCATAAAATTGAGTAAATTCTTGGTTATTTTTTTCACAGAAAGGTACTTCCTTGTCTTATTTCCTAAAAATTCTCTACCTCTAAGTATATCATAATTTTTTCAGTTGAGGAAAGATTGAGATGATTTAAGAGGTAGATTGTTTTATTTGTAAAATAATCAAGACTATAGTATTGGAATGAGGCAAGTTCTTTTTATCTGGATGTTAAAATTTCTCAAGAAAACATTTGTATTAGTGTCATTAAAAAGTTTATAAAAAACTAAATAAAAAATGTAGAAAGAATGATTAGTCTACTTACATCGGGGGGATTTAATTGACAGAATGCTATTAAAATGATATTATTGTACTGAATCAATAAGTACACTTGAGTAAAGGAGAAATTTGTGGATATTATTATTAGTAATAACCGAGATAAGCCAATATATGAACAAATCATTTCTCAGATAAAAAATATGATTATGAGTGAAGAATTGGTTGCTGGAGATAGTCTTCCTTCAATGAGGGCATTAGCCAAATCAATTCATGTGAGCGTTATTACAGTTCAGAGGGCATATGAAGAATTACAAAGAGATGGTTTTATTGAAACTGAAATAGGTCGAGGAACATATGTGCTGGCAAGAAACAAGGAGTTTTATAAAGAGCAACAGCAGAAAAGAATAGAAGAACATCTACAGTTTGCTATTGAAGTTGCAAAAGAAAATGCAATCCCATTAGAAAAGATGATGGAGATACTAAAGATTTTGTACTTGGAGGAGGAATGACAATGACTAATATTTTGACATTGGAAAATGTGAACAAAAAATATGAGAAATCAAATTTTTCAATCAGAAACATATCCTTTTCATTGCCAGAAGGGAGCATATTAGGTTTTATTGGCGAAAATGGGTCTGGAAAATCAACTACTATGAATTGCATTTTAAATGTATTGAGAAAAGATAGTGGAAAGATTGAAATATTCGGTAAAGAGATGTCTGATGAAGATACCGATATAAGGGAAAATATTGGTGTTGTCTATGATAGTAATAATTTTCCTGAACATTTAACCGCGGAACAATTAGCTGACATCTTTGAGAAAATTTATAGCAAGTGGGATAATACTTGTTTTGAAGAATACATGCAGCGTTTTAATTTGCCTAAATCTCAAAAAATTAAAACCTATTCAAGAGGCATGAGTATGAAGCTTGCTATTGCAGTAGCACTTTCACATGAATCCAAATTATTGATCTTAGATGAGCCGACGAGTGGACTTGATCCAATCATGAGAGATGAAATTTTAGATGTACTTCTTGAATTTGTAAAGCAAGAGAATCATTCCATTTTATTATCCTCTCATATCACTAGTGACTTAGAAAAAATTGCAGATTATATCGTATTTATTCACGATGGAGAAATTATTTTAAATAAAACAAAAGATGAACTGATATATGAATACGGGGTTATTCGTTGCTCTGAAAATGATTTTGTAAGCATTGCGACCGAAGATATCTTATCATACATGAAAAAAGATTATCAGATAGATGTGCTGGTATCTGACAGAAAGCTGATGAAGAAAAAATATAAAAATCTGATAGTAGACAATGTGTCTTTGGATGAAATGATGCTGTTGATGGTGAGAGGAGAAGGAAATGAAAGGATTGATTAAGAATCATTATTATAAATTGGCATCAAATTTAAGGGTGCTCCTGATATTTATATTTTTGATAGGAATCTCAATTCTAATTTTCGGCGGTAGAAATGAAATACCATTGATTACTTTTTTATGTTTAACAGTTATTGGCTTTCCTTTTATCAGCTCTATTGGGTTAAGGAAAAATAATAGTGGGAAGTGGAATCAATATATGGTATCCTTGCCAATTAGGAGATGTGACATCATAAAAAGTGTATTTGTGACTCAATTCATTACGATTGTCATTGGAAGCTTGTTATCTATGGGAGTGTTTTTAACGTCATTTGCTTTGCATGGATTCGCATTTTATAGATATGTTGATGTACTTTTGCTATTTTCATTTTTTATAGGAGTTATCTTCATCATGAATGCAATTTTTTTACCGATATCCTACTTAGATTTCAATGATCGAACTGAAGCGATGAGTATCATCAGTCTATTAGCATCAGTGGCAATCATGGTTGGCTCAATAGCCGTAATCAATACTTTGTTTGAAAAACCATCAGATACCCAGTTAATTACATTTGGTATAGGGAGTTTACTGTTATCTAGTGCGACATTCATATTATCTTATTTTTTAACTGTTAGGATTTATTTAAAGCAGGATTGTTAATACAAATATTGAAATATAAAATATCTGTTCTTCTCCTAATTATAATAGAAAGTGGAAATAGGAAAACTCTTTATTAAAGTCCGCCTAATAGGGCGGCTTTTTGCTATAGCAAATAATAAAAATATGTTCCTCTTAAAGCCGATATTGGGTTAAAATAATAAATATGCTTTGAGAATTTTCACAATATTTGGTATAATAATGCTTATGAAGAAACTTACTGTTAAAAAACAGACAGAGGAAAAGTTGAGAAAAGGCATTTTAGTGTTAGATAAAAATGATTTTCCAACTCTTTCTCTCAATAATCAATGTGTGGAATTGCACAATCAGCAGGGGAAATTTTTAGGAACAGCCTATCTATCTTTGCAGAATAAGGGACTTGGTTGGCTGATTTCCTATGCTAAGGTAGAGTTGAACCTAGCTTTCTTTCAGAAGTTGTTTGAAAAGGCTAAAGATAAGCGCTTCTATTATCGCCATGCTGAGGATACGACAGCCTATCGTCTTTTTAACCAAGAAGGTGACGGTTTTGGTGGTTTTACGGTTGATTTGTATGAGGAATATGTAGTTTTTTCTTGGTATAATTCCTATGTTTTTTCAATTAAGGACCAGATAGTGGCTGCTTTCCAGCAGGTCTTTCCTGAGGTCGCTGGAGCTTACGAGAAGATTCGCTTCAAGGGCTTGGACTATGAGTCTGCCCATCTCTACGGAGCAGAAGCGCCAGCCTATCTTACGGTTTTGGAGAATGGCGTTCGCTATCAAGTCTTCATGAATGATGGCCTGATGACTGGGATTTTTCTGGATCAGCACGAGGTGCGGGGCAGTCTGGTTGACGGCTTAGCTAGCGGAAAAAGTCTGCTCAACATGTTCTCCTACACAGCGGCTTTCTCGGTGGCAGCTGCCATGGGTGGCGCTAGTCAGACAACTTCTGTTGATTTGGCCAAGCGCAGTCGTGAGCTTTCCCAAGAACATTTTGAAGCCAATGGCTTAGATTTGGAGCCTCATCGTTTCGTAGTTATGGATGTCTTTGATTATTTCAAATACGCCAAGCGCCATAATCTAAAATATGATGTGATTGTCCTAGATCCGCCGAGCTTTGCTCGCAATAAGAAACAGACCTTCTCTGTTGCGAAAGATTATCATCGTTTGGTGGCTCAGGCTTTGGAAATTCTGAGTCCAAAAGGAACATTGATTCTCTCGACCAATGCAGCCAATGTCTCTAAAAGTAAGTTTAAAAAAGAAATTGAAAAAGGATTTGCAGGAGTTCCTCACCGCTATCTGGCGGAATATGGTCTACCAGCAGACTTTGTATACAATAAGAAAGATGAAAATAGTAACTATCTCAAGGTATTTACTATTAAGGTGGACAAATGAAATTAGTCGTTTCAATCATGCCCAGAAGTTTAGAAGAGGCTAAAGCTATCGATCTTAGCCGCTATGATGATGCAGACATTATCGAATGGCGAGCGGACTTTTTGCCCAAAGAGAGCATTCTAAACGTTGCTCCTGCTATTTTTGAGAAATTTGCCGGGCGTGAATTGCTCTTCACACTGCGGAGTCGGCAAGAAGGTGGCGAGCTTGATTTGTCAGATGATGAATATGTTGCATTAATCAAAGAAGTAGCGAGATTTTATCAGCCAGACTATGTTGACTTTGAGTATTATTCGCACAAAGATAAATTCGAAGAAATGCTTGATTTTCCCAATCTAGTCCTCAGCTATCATAATTTTGAGGAAACACCGGAAAATATGATGGAAATTTTGTCAGAATTGACAAGTTTGACACCAAAAGTGGTTAAAGTTTCTGTCATGGCTCACAATGAGCAGGATGTGCTGGACTTGATGAACTACACTCGAGGATTTAAAACCTTAAATCCTGAGCAGGACTTTGTCACGATTTCCATGGGAAAAGTTGGAAAAATCTCTCGTATAGCAGCTGATTTGACAGGCTCTATCTGGTCTTTTGCCAGTCAAGAGGTTCCATCGGCTCCTGGGCAGATTTCTTTGGCCAATATGAAGAAAATTCAGGAGATTTTGAATGAAAATTGACGGTCACACTCGCTTAGTAGCTGTAATAGCCAAACCAATTAAACATAGCATTTCTCCCTTTATTCATAATCTTGCTTATGACTTAACAGAGACCAATGCTGTCTATGTTGCTTGGGAAATTGATAGGGAAGATCTGCAGCAATCTATTGAGAATATTCGTCGATATGATATGCTGGGGGCAAATATTTCAATGCCCTATAAGCAAGAAGTCCTGCAATATTTAGATGGTATTGATCAATCAGCACAGCTGATAGATTCTGTTAATACGATTGTAAATCAGAATGGTAGTTTGATTGGCTATAATACAGACGGATATGGATTTTTCCGCAGTCTGCCTGATTTTGATGTTAAAGATAAAATCATCACCGTTTTAGGTGCTGGGGGAGCTGCGTCAGCAATTATTGGACAGGCTGCTATAGAAGGTGTAGCGAGGATTCATGCTTTTGATCGCTCTCTGACCCTTGAGCAGACGAAGGTTAAAATAGATCAATTGGCATCGAGAGTTGGGCGGGATATCTTTCTGCATGCTGTCGAAGATGAAGAGGCTTTAAAGACATCAATTGCTCAGTCGGCTTTAGTTGTGAATGCCACAGGTGTAGGCATGGATGGTAAGTCTCTTCCTATCCCAAGTCAATTTGTCTTCCCTGAACATATTTTAGTTGCTGATTTAACTTATAATCCTGCTGAAACTCCGTTTTTGAGATTAGCGAGAGAGCAAGGTTTGAAAACAACGAATGGTTTTGGGATGCTGTTTCATCAAGCTAAAAAAGCTTTTGAACTGATGACAGGAAAGAAAATGCCATCAGAAGAAGTTTGGGCAAGTTTACTAGAGGAAATCAAGAAATAGTCTAATAAACACAGCATTATAGTGACGAAATAGATGTCCTCTTGGTTCTTCAATGATTTGGATGTCTATTTTTTTAACTATTTAGAAGGCATTATTTGAAAATCAGCTCAAAAAATAAGTCAGCAACAAATATACAGTCTTACAAAAAACAAGCAGGATACATCTAGGAGGTACTTATGAAACTGAATGTAAATCTCCCACATCATCCCTATGATATTCTCATCGAAAAGGGGTCTTTATCTCAGGCCGGAAGTTGGTTGAGTCAGCTTTGGCAGCCTCAGAAGGTAGTTATCGTCACGGACAATCGAGTGGCTCGACTCTATGCGGAAAAGGTCAAGCTGAGTTTGGAAGCTGCGGGTTTTGAAACCTATGTCTTTGACTTTTTGGAAGGTGAAGCTAGCAAGAACTTAAAGACGGTCAACAAGGTTTACGAGTTTCTGGTTAAGGTTGGTCTGACCCGCAGCGATGGAATCGTGGCTTTGGGCGGCGGTGTTGTCGGTGATTTGGCAGGTTTTGTCGCTTCGACCTATATGCGGGGCATTCATTTCGTGCAGATTCCGACCAGCCTGACAGCTCAAGTGGACT
This sequence comes from Streptococcus sp. Marseille-P7376, assembly GCF_902460385.1. NCBI lineage: Bacteria > Bacillati > Bacillota > Bacilli > Lactobacillales > Streptococcaceae > Streptococcus > Streptococcus sp. Marseille-P7376. The sequence goes on along the minus strand of NZ_CABPTS010000011.1, from coordinate 44,804 downwards.
CCTCTATCGGTGGCAAGACAGGTGTCAATACGCCTTGGGCCAAGAATATGGTCGGTACTTTTACCCAGCCAGACGGTGTCCTGATTGACCCTGAAGTCTTGCAGACTTTAGGGCAACGTGAATTGATCGAAGGCATGGGCGAGGTGGTTAAGTACGGCTTGATTGAGGATAAGGAACTCTGGGATGAGCTGTCAGAAATGGATGGCAGTCCAGAGTCGATTTTGGAGCATGCGGAAAGCATCATCTACCATTCCTGCGATGTTAAGCGTAAGATTGTGGTCGAGGATGAACTGGATAATGGCGTCCGTCTCTATCTGAATTTCGGTCACACCATTGGGCATGCTATTGAGGCGACTGCAGGCTATGGCAAGGTCATGCACGGTGAGGCTGTAGCTATTGGGATGGTACAGGTTTCTCGCATCGCTGAAAAGCAAGGCCTCATGCCAGCTGGAATCACAGAAGACATCATTCATATGTGTCAGAAGTTTGGCTTGCCGGTGGATTACCAGCCTTGGGATGAGAATGCTCTCTATCAGGCTCTGACCCACGATAAGAAGGCTCGAGGCAACTCTATCAAGCTAGTACTGGTGCCTGAACTGGGCTCGGCTAGTATTCACCAGATTCCGCTGGAAGAGATGAAAGAATTTCTGAAGAAATAAGTGCCAGATGGAGCCTGAGACGAAATGGGCAGTTTGGATGAAAAGCAAACGGACTGTCCAGCTCTTTCCATCCCAGAAATAGGAGAAAATGTATGAGATACTTAACTGCAGGAGAATCCCACGGACCTCGTCTGACAGCTATTATTGAGGGAGTGCCGGCTGGTCTTTCTCTGACCGCTGACTATATCAATGCTGAGCTCAAGCGCCGCCAGGGTGGGTACGGCCGCGGTGCCCGCATGAAGATTGAAAGCGATCAAGTCGAGATTACGTCTGGGGTTCGTCATGGCAAAACCATGGGCGGTCCGATTACACTCAATGTTACTAATCTGGATCATCAGAAATGGCTGGATATTATGAATGTGGCGGATGTCGAGGATGAGAAAAAGGGACTGCGCAAAATTACCAAGCCGAGGCCCGGTCACGCTGACCTAGTTGGTGGGATGAAGTACCGCTTTGATGATTTGCGAAATTCCCTAGAGCGCTCTTCTGCCCGCGAAACGACCATGCGTGTAGCAGTCGGAGCAGTTGCCAAGCGCTTGCTGGAAGAAATCGGTGTAGAGGTGGCTAGTCATATCGTAACCTTTGGTGGCATTGATATTGATGTTCCAGACAATCTGACTGTAGCAGAAATCAAAGAAAGAGCTGCCCAGTCGGAGGTTTCCATTGTCAATCCTGAGCGCGAAGAAGAAATCAAGGCCTACATTGATCAGATTAAGAAAGACGGGGATACCATCGGTGGTGTTATTGAGACTGTCGTTGGCGGTGTGCCAGTCGGTCTGGGTTCTTATGTCCAATGGGACAAGAAACTGGATGCCAAGATTGCTCAAGGAGTCGTGTCTATCAATGCTTTCAAGGGAGTTGAGTTTGGTGTGGGCTTTGAAGCCGGTCGTCTCAAGGGTAGTCAAGTTATGGATGAAATCCTCTGGTCTGAGGAAGATGGCTTCACTCGCAGAACCAATAATCTAGGCGGTTTTGAGGGCGGTATGACCAATGGTCAGCCAATCGTAGTGCGTGGGGTTATGAAACCTATCCCAACCCTTTATAAGCCACTGATGAGTGTGGATATTGAAACGCATGAGCCCTACAAGGCGACAGTGGAGCGGAGCGATCCTACGGCTCTGCCAGCAGCGGGTGTTGTCATGGAAAGCGTGGTGGCCACAGTTTTAGCCACCGAAGTTCTGGAGAAGTTCTCTTCGGACAATCTGGAAGAACTGAAGGATGCTGTAGCCCGACATCGGGAAGTTGTCAAGAACTTTTAGGAAATCTCGATGCAATAACTGTGCCATTAAGAACCAAGGAGTGAAAATGGAGAAAAAAAGAGTCTATATCGCAGGTCTTGGCCTGATAGGAGCTTCGTTGGCTTTGGGAATCAAGCGAGACCATCCTGAGGTTGAAATTCTCGGCTATAACCGCAGCCTGGAATCACGGCAGATTGCTCTGGACCGAGGAATAGTAGACCAAGTGACAGATGATTTTGTCTCTTTTGCCCCCTTGGCAGATGTCATCATTCTGGCGGTACCTATCAAGCAGACGATTGCTTTTCTGGAAATGATGGCTGGCCTAGAACTGAAGGAAAATGTCATCATTACTGATGCTGGCTCAACCAAGTCAGAGATTGTGGCAGCAGCAGAAAACTATCTGAAGAATAAGCCCGTCCGCTTTGTCGGTGCTCATCCCATGGCTGGTAGCCACAAGACCGGAGCCAGAGCAGCGGATGTTAATCTCTTTGAGAATGCCTATTATATCTTTACGCCTTCCAACCTGACCAAGGTGGGGACCATTGCTGAAATGGAGGAGCTGTTAAGCGGTCTGCATGCTCGCTTCATCCAAGTTGATGCTGCAGAACATGACCGAGTGACCAGTCAAATCAGCCATTTTCCGCATATTCTGGCTTCCAGTCTCATGGAGCAGGCCGGAGCCTACAGCCAAAACCATGAACTGACCCAGTCCTTTGCAGCTGGCGGGTTCCGAGATATGACTCGGATTGCTGAAAGTGAGCCGGGCATGTGGACCTCTATTCTTTTGACCAATCCTGAGGCAATCTTGGAGCGGATTGAAGACTTTAAGGAGCGTTTGGATCAGGTAGCCGCGGATATTGAGGCTGGGAATGAAGATGCCATCTGGCAGTTTTTTGACCAAGGCCGGCAGATTCGCAAGTCTATGGAAATTCACAAGCGAGCCGGTGTGGATAGCTTCTATGATATCTTTATCAATGTTCCTGACGAAGAAGATGCCATCTTGGGAGTTTTGGAACGTTTAAGAGGAACCTCTATTGTCAACATTCGCATCAACGAGGAAAATCGTGAAGATATCAACGGAATCCTGCAGATTACCTTTAAAAATCGTGAAGATTTGGAAAAATCTGCTAAAATAATCAGAGAGCAAACAAATTATCAAGTCTTTTTAGACTAATCTAGAAAATGGAGAACGATTTATGGCAAATATCTATGATTTAGCAAATGAACTCAGTCGCAGCCTGCGGGAACTTCCAGAGTACAAAGCGGTTGCTGAAAGCAAAAAAGCTGTGGACGCGGATAGTGAAGCAAAAACCATTTTAAATGAGTACCTTGCTTTTCAGCATGAATTGCAAGTGATGGCTCAAACAGGTCAAATGCCTACCAAAGAAGTTCAGGATAAAATGACCTCTTTTGGAGAAAAAATTCAGAGCAACTCAGCTTTGACGGACTTCTTCAATAAGCAACAGCAACTATCCATCTATCTTGCAGATATTGAGAAGATTATTTTTGATCCAGTTCAAGATTTGCTCAAATAAACTTAAAATCCTGGTGCTTAGTACCAGGATTTTTTGGTATTATAAGGCTGAAAGTGTGTCTGAATAACAGTGAATTTTGAGTTATTAGGTCTAGAATTGATTTGTCGGCAGCAGTCATCTAGCAATATATAATCTTGGCCTAGCTAGCCTTGTGTTTTCACCTTTTGAGTCATGAGTTTTCGCTTCAAACATGATATAATGTTTCTATATTTTGTTGTTGAAAAGAGACGGTATGAAATTACTCTATACGGACATTCGTAGTCCTTTGACGGCGCATTTGACTAAGCAAGCTCAAGACTTGGCAGCGGCCGGCAGGCGGGTCTTTTATATAGCTCCCAATTCGCTTTCTTTTGAAAAGGAGCGCGCAGTTTTGGAGGCATTAGAAAATCACGCTTCCTTTGCCATTACGGTGACACGTTTTGCCCAGATGGCTCGTTATTTTGTCCTCAATGATGTTCAGGAAGGACAGCCCTCAGATGACATTGGTCTAGGCATGTTATTTTATCGGATTTTATCGGAAATAGATGACCGGGAGCTCAAGGTTTATGGGCGGATTAAGAAGGATGCACAATTTATCCAGCAACTGCTAGACCTTTATCATGAGCTTCAGACAGCTCAGATGACTTTTGCGGATTTGGACCATCTAGAAGAGCCAGAGAAGCGTGAGGATTTGCTCAAGATTTTCACGGCCTTTTCGGCTGCTCTTCAGGCAGGAAATTATGATGCGACTTCTAAACTTACGATTTTCGCTCAGCATATTCTAGCTGGTGATTTGGATGGGGAATTGGCTAATCTTGCACTGGTTATCGACGGCTTTACCCGCTTCTCGGCAGAAGAGGAGTATCTAGTAGATCTGCTGCATCGCAAGGGAGTGGAGATTGTCATCGGCGTTTATGCTAGTCAAAAAGCCTACCGGACAGCCTTTCGTGAGGGCAATCTTTATCAGGCCAGCGTGGACTTTTTGCTCAAGCTGGCTCAAACCTATCAGGTCAAGCCAGAGTATCTGGCAGATGGTTCGAGTCAGCTTGATGATGCCTTTGGCAAGATTTCCAAGATTCTAGCGAGTTGCTATGATTTTTCTGAAACCCATGTGGAATTGACTGAGGAGGATCGGTCTCATTTACAGATTTGGTCGGTTCGCAATCAAAAAGAAGAACTGGAATATGTGGCCAAGTCCATCCGCCAGCGGCTTCATGATGGCGTCCGCTACAAGGATATCCGTCTGCTTTTGGGTGATGTGGAGGCCTACCAGCTCCAGCTGAAGACCATCTTTGACCAATATCAGATTCCCTTTTATTTGGGGCGGTCTGAGTCCATGGCCCAGCACCCTTTAGTCCAGTTTTTAGAGTCACTGGAACGGCTGAAACGCTATAATTTTCAGACAGAAGACTTGCTCAATCTTCTAAAAACCGGCCTGTATGGTGGCTTGAGTCAAGAGGAGCTGGATAGTTTTGAGCAATACCTTCGCTTTGCTGAGATTAAAGGGGCAGCCAAGCTGGGGAGAGATTTTACCATTAACCGTCAGGAAAAATTTAACCTGAAGCGGCTCAATGTCATGCGTCGGAGTCTTATAACGCCACTGCTGGATCTTTTTAAAACTCGTAGTCAGACAGTAGCTGGTCTCTTGGCTAAATTTACTAGCTTTATCAAAGAGGTTCGCTTGGATGCCAATCTGACCGGTCTACTGGAAGGAGCAAGCCAGCAGGAACTAGAACGGCAGGAGGAGGTCTGGAAGACTTTTTGCCATGTTCTAGAGCAGCTTGCGCAGGTGTTTGATGGTAGCAAGCTCAAGCTAGATGATTTTCTGGCTCTGATTCTGTCTGGTATGCTTCTGGCCAAATACCGAATGGTACCGGCGACCGTGGATGTGGTGACAGTTCAGTCCTATGATTTGATTGAGCCTATGGCTGCTCCTTATGTCTATGCCATCGGGTTGACGCAGGAGCGCTTGCCCAAGTTAGCGCAAAATAAAAGTTTGCTCAGTGACGAAGAACGTCAGAGATTAAATCAAGCAACTGGGGATGAGTCAGAGTTGCAGGTAGCCAGCAGTGAAAATCTCAAGAAAAACCGCTTTGCCGCCCTATCGTTGCTTAATTCAGCGACAGAAGAACTGGTTCTGTCTGCCCCCGTCTTGATCAATGAAGTAGAGGATGCCATGTCTTCCTATCTGACGGAGCTAGAAACAGCGCCTATCTCCCTGCCTATCATCAGCAAGCGACCACAGGCTAGCAGTGATGATATTGGGACTTATCGGGCTTTGTTGGCGCGCGTGATTGACCTCTATCAGGAGGATATCGACCGCGAATGGACACCGGAGGAGCAGACCTTCTGGGCGGTGGCAATTCGAGTCTTGCGTAAGAAGTTGGCAGCTGAGGGGATTTCCATTCCCCAGATCAGCAAGGAATTGAAGACGGAGCCTCTCAAGTCGGAAACCCTCCAAGCACTTTATCCTTCAGAGCAGCCTTTGAAACTGTCAGCTTCTGCCCTCAATGAATACTTTAAAAACCAGTATGCCTATTTCCTTAAGTATGTCTTGCGGTTGCAGGAGGAGTGGACGATTCAGCCGGATGCGCGCAGTCACGGGATTTTCCTCCACAGAATCTTTGAAAAGGTTATGCAGGAGCACTTGGATCAAGACTTCGATACTCGCTTGCAACGGGCTATGGAGGAGACTAGCTGGGAGGCTGAGTTTGAAACGGTCTATGGAGAAAATGGTGAGACCCAGTTTGCCCGCCGTTTGCTATTGGATACAGCTAGGGCTACTGGTCGTATCTTGGCTCAGTCGGATGGGCTAGAGATTATCGGTGAGGAGACTGACTTTGGTCGGGATGATCGGCCTTTCTTGCTTTTGGAAAATGGCAGAGCTCTTCAAGTTAGCGGTAAGGTGGATCGAATTGATCGTCTGACTGAGACGGGGAGTCTGGGAGTTGTGGATTACAAGTCGGGCGATACCAAATTCAGCTTTGAGAAGTTCTTTAATGGGCTTAATTCCCAGCTGCCGACCTACCTAGCAGCTATCCGAGAAATGCCAGAATACCACGAGGACAAGGGAACTTTCGGAGCCATGTACCTACAGATGACGGAACCTCTAGCCAGCCTCAAGGAAACTAAGGCACTGGACGAGGCTGTCAAACAGGTCATGAAAAGTCAGGTATATAAAGGGCTCTTTCTGGCTGACCAGGCCAAGGACTTAGGCACTAACTATGAGAAAAGCAAGGTTAATCTGCTGACTAAGGAAGAATTAGAAGTGATTTTGGCCTACAACGCTTATCTCTATCAGAAGGCGGCAGAAGGCGTTTTAGCTGGTCGCTTTGCTATCAATCCTTATACAGAAAATGGCCGCAGCATTGCCCCTTATGTGGATCAGTTCAAGGCTATTACAGGCTTTGAGGCCAATCTTCATCTGGGGCAGGCTAGGCAGCTGACCAAGTTAAATCTGGACCAGTATGATAAACGGCCGACAGGCGAGAAGCTGCGTCAAGCTTGGCTAGAAAAAATCAAGGAGGAGTTGGACAAATGAGACGGATTCCCTTTTTAAATGAGCAGGATATCCTAGTCAAGCAGGCTGAGGAAGCTGCCTCTGACAAGCCACAAAAGCGCACGCCAGAGCAGATCCAGGCCATCTACTCCTCTGGTCAGAATATTCTTGTTTCGGCTTCGGCAGGCTCTGGTAAGACTTATGTCATGGTTCAGCGGATTATTGACCAGATTCTCAGAGGTGTGGAGGTCAGCCAACTCTTCATCTCTACCTTTACTGTCAAGGCGGCAGGTGAGCTCAAGGAACGGCTGGAGAAGGAGCTGAGTCTTGTACTCAAGGAGACTTCAGATCAGGAACTCCGCCAGCATCTGGCCCAGCAGTTGGCTGAAATTGCCAATGCGGATATTGGCACCATGGACGCTTTTACCCAGAAAGTAGTCAATAAGTACGGCTATTTGCTGGGGCTGGCACCGCATTTTCGGATTTTACAATCGACTAGTGAGCAGCTTATGCTACAAAATGAAGTCTTTGACCAGCTTTTCGATGCCTATTATGATAGCGATCAGCAGGAATTATTCAGCCGCTTGGTCAAAAATTTCACTGGTAAGCGCAAGGACATTGCTGGTTTCCGCCAGCAGATTTATAGTATTTATAGCTTTCTCCAATCTACCAGCAATCCGAAGAAATGGTTGGAGGAGACCTTTCTTCTAGGTTATGAAACCAGTGATTTTGATGCAGAACGGGAGCGAATATTCTCTGGAGCTAGGCAGTCTTTGCTGGATTTGGAAGATTTTTTTCAGAGCCATTTGGCTCATGAAGGCCAAGCCTTTGCTGGCGCTAAATATCAGGAAAATGTTCAGGCAGCCTTAGATATCTTGGCTGAGCTGACAGAGCAGACCGAATCGGAGCAGTTGCTAGATTTGATTCAGCGCTTTTTAGAATTAGCCAAGACCTCTAACCATCAGGCTTTTACTGCCCGAGTTGGTAAAAATGCGGACGAACTTAAAAAAGAGCTGGCTCAGACCTATAATGAAGCCCGCAAGTCCTTGATAGAGCGAATTAAAGAGCTGGATGTCCGCCTTTACCATCTGAACTTTATGGAGCAGCATCAGGCGGAAGCTCTTCCCCTACTGGATTTGTTGCGAGATTTTATCCGAGATTTCTCGCAAGCTTATTTGGAGCGCAAAGTAGCAGAAAATGCCTTTGAATTTGGTGATATCAGTCATTTTGCAATTGAGATTTTAGAAAATTATCCAGAGGTGCGGCGTTTTTATCAGGATAAGTACCATGAGGTGATGGTCGATGAGTACCAAGACACTAACCATACTCAGGAGCGAATGCTGGAATTGCTGGCTCGAGGAAATAATCGCTTTATGGTCGGCGACATTAAGCAGTCCATCTATCGATTTCGCCAGGCCGATCCGCAGATTTTTAACGATAAATTTAAACTCTATCAGGCCGATCCTAGTCAGGGCAAGCTGATTATTCTCAAGGAAAATTTCCGCAGTCACATCGAGGTGCTGGAAGCGACCAATGATGTCTTTAAACGGCTTATGGACGAGGAAGTCGGCGAGATTGACTACAATGAGACCCACTATTTGGTGGCGGGAAATCCAGCCAAACGGGATCCTAACCCAGCCAATCAGGCGGAATTTCTGCTTTATGACGGTAGCGCTGATAGCGAAGAAGAGGATTCTGACCAAGGTCTGCCCAGCATTTCAGCGGGTGAGGTAGCCTTGGTAATCAAGGAAATCATCCGCCTTCATAATGAAGAAGGGGTGGATTTCAAGAACATTGCCTTGCTGACAGCTTCGCGGACCCGCAATGATCTGATTTTAGCAGAGTTTGATCGGCATCATATCCCGATTGTGCCTGATGATGGCGAGACCAATTATCTCCAGTCGGTAGAGGTTATGGTGATGCTGGATACCTTGCGAACCATTAACAATCCTCTCAATGACTATGCCCTGACTGCCCTTCTCAAGTCACCAATGTTTGACTTTGATGAGGACGAGTTGACTCGGCTAGCCTTGCAAGCCTCCAGTACCAAGTCTATGGAAAATCTCTACGAAAAGCTGAGGAATGCTCTGGCTGATCAAGGTCTGGAACCTCAGCTCATCCATGGTGAATTGCGCAAGAAACTGCAGCATTTCCAGACAACGCTGGATGACTGGCGCAGCTATTCCAAGACCCATTCTCTCTATGATTTAATCTGGAAGATTTATCAGGATCGTTTTTACTACGATATGGTAGGGGCTCTGCCCAACGGTGAGCAGCGTCAGGCCAATCTCTATGCCTTATCCTTGCGGGCCAATGATTATGAGAAGTCGAGTTTCAAGGGGCTGTCCCGCTTTATCAGCATGATTGACCGGATTTTGAAAAATGAACATGACTTAGCCAGCGTCCCTTTGGCTGCACCGAAAAATGCTGTCCAACTAATGACCATCCATAAGAGTAAGGGACTAGAGTTCAAATATGTCTTTTTGCTCAATATGGACAAGGCTTTCAATCGTCAGGATAGCAGCTCTGCTATTATTCTCAGTCGGAAAAAAGGCATCGGAATCAAATATGCGGCCGATGTAGCCGTTGAGGCTCAGGATCCTCATGCGCCCAAGCAGATCCGCATTTCCATGGAAACCCTACCCTATCAGCAGAATGCCGAAGAACTCAAGCTGGCTAGTTTGTCTGAGCAGATGCGTCTGCTCTATGTGGCCATGACGCGGGCTGAGACCAAGCTTTATTTGGTCGGCAAGGGAAATCAAGCCAAGCTCCAAGAGCGCAAGTGGGGAAGCAGCCAAAATGGTCGCTTATCCAGCAATCTTCGTAGCCAGCTGACCAATTTTCAGGATTGGCTTTATGCTATTCAGTCTGTGTTTGAGGGGGAAAATCTAGCTTATCAGACTCGCTTTGTGACTGATCAGGAGCTGACAGACGAGCAGATTGGAGTATTGAAGCAGACTGACCCCGTTCCGGTAGATGATTTGACTGGCAACCGTCAGTCAGAGGATATCCGCCGAGCTCTGGATATCTTGGAGAATGTAGATCGACTCAACAGCCTCTATCAAGCGGCTATTGAATTGCCTAGTGTCCGCACGCCCAGTCAAATCAAGAAGTTCTATGAGCCGGTTATGGACTCAGAAGGGCTGGATATTATGGATGCGCATCAAAGCTATCAGCCCGAGCTGTCTTTTGAACTACCAGACTTTGGCAAGAAGAAGCAAGTCACAGGAGCTCAAATTGGCTCTGCTGTCCATGAGCTCATGCAACGGATTTCGCTGGATCAGCCTGTAACTAAGACTAGCATTCGCCAAGCCTTGGCTCAGGTTCAGGCAGATGCGGCGGTCAAGAAAGAGATTGATCTGGCTAAGATTGAGGCCTTTTTCGCTACAGAACTGGGGCAGCTAATCCAGCAGCAGGCTAATCATCTCCATCGTGAAGCACCTTTTGCTATGCTCAAGCGGGATCCAGCCAGTGGTCAAAACTTTGTGGTTCGGGGAATCTTGGACGGCTATCTGCTTTTTGATGATCGCATTCTCCTCTTTGACTACAAGACCGACCGCTATCATGAGCCGACAGAGTTGGTGGAGCGCTACCGATCTCAACTGGACCTCTATGCCGAAGCGCTCAGTCGTTCCTATGGCCTTAGCCAAGTAGACAAGTATTTGATTCTACTGGGAGGAGCGGAGCTGCAGGTGGTCAAGGTGGACTAGTTTTGACAAAAAGTGAAAAGATTGATTAATCCTATGTTATAATTCGGATTCTATTTATAGAAAGATAGATCGTTTAAAAGTTTGTGCATAAATGTACGCAAGAATAGTATGACTAGGAATAATCTGGAAAGGAGTCAGTTATGTCTCAACTGCAACGAATCCAAAAAATGGAAGAACATCTGAATAAATATTCTCAGGTCTTGGTGAAAGCTCAGGCAGCTTTAGCTGAGCTGGAGCGCTGTCAGTCAGATTATATCCAGCTGCGGGACTACTACACCAGTCAGGATTTTTTCGATGACCTGGCATTTTCTAATGGACCAGACTTTCCTGAGAATGTAGCCTGCGGTGTCCTAGCCGAAGATACCGTCTATGACCTGATGGATGAGCATTTCCAGACTGCCCTGACCCTGTTGGACCTGTCCAGTGCCATGCTGAAAGAGCGATGAAATCCTATTTAATGTCATTATGAAAGAAATGGAAAATTAATTTTTTTCCATTTTTCTCTTGCTTTTTCATAAAAATTCGGGTAGAATAATCAAAAATAAATTGAAAGCGATGAGAGAACTTGTTTAAGAAAAGTTAAAAAATAAAGAACAGAGAGTGCCGGTAGCTGGAAAAGCACACCATTCTTAAACGTCACATTCTTGAGTGCGGATGCGAAATCACAGTAGTGTCCGACGGCTGATTCCCGTTACGAATCTGGAGTCTCGTACTCTGTGAGGGTTCTCAGGCGACTGAGGACCGAATAAAGGTGGAACCGCGTGTCAACGTCCTTGCAAGATAGATTTTTTGCGAGGGCTTTTTATTATTTTCTAAACAACAGATGATTGAAACTAATATGTATTGATAAATAGCGATGTGAAAGTGAGGTAGTAGTATGATCAAACTAAAAGGTCTCAGGCAGATTCAGCCCTATGTAGCAGGGCAGCAGCCTCAGGAAAACAATATGATTAAGCTCAATACCAATGAGAATGCCTACGGTCCCAGCCCTAAGGTGGCAGAGGCCTTGCGAAGCTTTGATGCCCATGAGCTGCGGCGCTACTCTAGCCTAGATCAGGCAGCTCTTTCTCAGGCCTTAGCAGTCAATCTAGGTGTCAGCCCTGACCAGCTTATTATTGGCAATGGCAGCGATGATATCCTGTCCATGGCCTTCTTGGCCTTCTTTAATAGTGGGGAGCCAATCCTCTTTCCTGACCTGACTTACGGATTTTATAAGGTTTGGGCAGATCTCTACCATGTGCCTTTTAGGGAAATACCGCTGGCAGAGGATTTTACGGTGCGGACGGCCGATTATCTGGGGGGGAATGGTGGTATTATCCTAGCCAATCCTAATGCTCCGACAGGGATTTACAAGTCTCTGGAAGAATTGGAGGAGATTTTGGTGGGCAACCCAGATGTGGTGGTTGTAGTGGATGAGGCTTATATTCACTTTGGTGGTCAATCTGCCCTACCCCTGCTGGAAAAGTATTCCAATCTCTTTATTACTCGGACTTTTTCCAAGGATGCGGCCTTAGCTGGCCTGCGGGTGGGTTATGGCATTGGTCATCCAGACTTGATTGCTGTTATGAAAGCAATCAAGGACTCTATCAATCCCTATTCGGTGGATATGCTGGCAGAGCGTTTGGCTCTTGCGGCAGTAGAGGATTGGGCCTATTACCAAAAGACCGGTCAAGCCATTCAGGAAACTCGGGACTGGTTTGCGACAGAACTGTCCATGCTGGATTTTCAGGTTCTGCCCAGTCAGACCAATTTTATTCTAGCAAAACCTAGTCAAATTCCTGCGTCAGCCCTTTTCCAAGAACTCCAAGAACGCAAAATCTATGTGCGCTATTTCCCGAAAGTAGCGCGTATTAAGGACTACTTGCGCATTTCTATTGGCAGCCAAGAGGAAATGGAGAGGGTGCTGGCGGCCATCAAAGATATTATCAGGACAAGTGAGGAAACCAGCCTATGAACCTGCCTATCAATAAAATAACCCTCCCCAATGGCATGCACGACAAGCTCTTTAAGCGAGCTCGTGTAACCTATGAGATTGAGCATGCAATCAGCGATTTTCTCATAGCTCAGGGATTCAATCGGATTGATACACCAACCTTGGAGCACTTTGAAGTTTTTAGCGATCAGGTGGAGCCCTACCATTATCATCTTTTTGATAAGAAGGGGGAATTGCTGGCACTGCGGCCGGATGTAACCAGCCAGATTGGCCGAGTAATCGCTTCGACGAGAGTCCATACTCCGACTAAATTTTCTTACTCTGGCAAGGTTTTTCATTATCATGAGGAGCTACGCGGTTTGTTAAATGAGCAGAGTCAGGCTGGTATCGAAATTATTGGCTATCCAGCCCGTGAGGCTGTGTTGGAAGCTATTCAGTCAGCCAAACAGGCTTTAGATCTGGCACAAGTTCAGTCCTATCAGTTTGAGTTTTCTCATGCAGCAGTGCTAGAAACAGTCTTAGTTACTTTGGATTTGGACCAGCCTGAGGAGGATCAACTATTGGATCTAATCCGCCGGAAAAATATGACGGGACTGTATGAATTTACAGCTCGCAGACCGAGTTCCTTTGATCGACTGCTTCAGGAGCTGCCCAATCTCTTTGGCCCCAGTCAGTTTGTATTAGAAAAAGCACGGAAATTAATTGAAAACGAAGAGCTTCTCCAAGCCCTTGAAGAGATTGAATGGGTTTTAGACAAAGTATCAGATTTATTTCCTCAGACAGCAATCGATCTGGGTCAAGTTCCAAGTCTTCCCTACTATACTGGTCTGACCTTTAAGGTTTTCGGTGAGCGAGTGCCTGATGCCTTCCTGTCTGGCGGTCGCTATGATAAGCTCTTTGAACGTTTCGGAGCAGAGGAATTGACGGCTATTGGCTGGTCCTTGAATATCGACAGTGTCTATCAAGCTATCCACGATGATCTGCCGGATGAGGCGGCAAAGGAGGCGCAATCATGAGTCAGATTACGATTGCCCTGACCAAGGGGCGGATTGAGAAAGATACGATTAAATTGTTTAGTCGGGCTGGCTTTGATCTGAGCTTTATGGCAGACAAGGGACGCAATCTCATTTTTGAAAGTCCAGACGGCCGTTTTCGTTTTCTGCTGGTTAAAGGACCAGATGTGACCACCTATGTGCGCCACGGAGTAGCTGATTTAGGGATTGTTGGTAAAGATATTCTCTTTGAGCATCCGACCGGCTATCTGGAGATGCTGGATCTAAACTTTGGTCTTTGTAAATTTTCGCTGGCCTCGGTGCCCAACTATGATCCACATGATCACAAGCGCAAGCGGATTGCGACCAAGTACCCGACAGTGGCGACTGATTATTTTAATCAAAAGGGAGAGGATGTAGAAATTATTTCCATTCAGGGCAGTGTGGAAATCGCACCAGTTCTGGGCTTGGCAGATGCTATTGTCGATATTGTGGAGACTGGTAACACTCTGGTAGCCAATGGTTTGGTTGTTTTTGACGATATCTGCCGTGTTTCAGCTCGGCTCATTGCCAATCAGGCTTCCCTGAAAAATAACCCAGACCTGATGCCCTTTGTTGCAAAGATTGAATCCCTAGTAGGAAGAAGAGAGGTGGCTTTTAAATGACAATTATCAAACGTTTAAGTGGAAGTAATGAAGAAATTTCACGAATTTTATACGAAGAGCAGCTGCAGCTCAGCCAGCAAAACTTAGATGTAGAAGAAACGGTGGCTGAGATTATCGAAACGGTTAAACGAGATGGTGACCAAGCTTTAAGGAACTATACCAAGCTCTTTGACAAGGTTGAGGTGACCGACTTTGAAGTTAAGCAGGAGCTGATTGATCAGGCTTTTGAGGAGATTGACCCAGAGGTCTTGGCCGCCTTGAAGAATGCCCAAACTAATATCGAATCCTACCACCGCCAGCAGCTGGAGACTGGTTTCGAGGACAGTCCCAGTGAGGGCGTTATCCGTGGTCAGCTAATTCGACCGATTGAGCGTGTTGGCACCTATGTACCTGGGGGCACCGCCGCCTATCCGTCCTCCGTCCTTATGAATGTTATCCCAGCCAAAATTGCCGGTGTTAAAGAAATTATCATGATTACACCGCCGCAGGAGCATTTTAACCCAGCGATTTTGGTTGCAGCCAAGCTGGCTGGTGTGGATCGGATTTTTCAAGTGGGCGGAGCCCAAGGTGTAGCAGCTCTGGCTTATGGAACTGAGACCATTCCCAAGGTGGATAAAATTACTGGGCCGGGAAATATCTTTGTAGCAACAGCCAAAAAGATGGTCTATGGTGTCGTGGGAATTGACATGATTGCCGGGCCTTCGGAGATTGGAGTCATTGCCGATAGTTCAGCCAGTCCAGTCTATGTGGCAGCTGATCTCCTGTCGCAAGCTGAGCACGACAAGCTGGCTCGGGCTATTCTGGTGACTGACTCAGAGGAGCTGGCAAATCAGGTCGAAGCAGAGCTGGACAGACAGCTGAAAGAGCTGCCACGAGAGGAAATCGCGCGTGCTTCTATTGAGAACAACGGTCGTATCATCCTTGCACCTTCTAAGGAAGCCATGTTTGAGCTTATGAACCAGATGGCACCTGAGCATTTAGAGATTGCTATGGACGATGCTTACAGCTATCTGGATCAGGTTGAAAATGCTGGCTCAGTCTTTCTGGGGCATTATACCAGTGAGCCAATCGGGGATTACTATGCAGGAGCCAATCACGTCTTGCCGACAACCAGCACCAGCCGTTTTTCATCAGCCTTGGGTGTCCATGACTTTATCAAGCGCATCCAGTACACTCAGTACAGCAGAGAAGCCGTCTGGGCAGCGGAAAAAGATATCACCAAGCTGGCTTATGCGGAAGGCTTGCAGGCTCACGCCCGAGCCATCGAATCCCGCAGGCTGGAAAAATAGGAGGACAAGTTATGAGACAAGCTGAAATCAAGCGCAAAACTCAGGAAACAGATATTTATTTATCACTCAATCTGGATCAGCAGGAACCTGTTCAGATTGAGACCGGTGTCGGATTTTTTGACCACATGCTGACTCTTTTTGCTCGCCACAGTCGAATTTCTCTGACGGTTAAGGCCGAAGGCGATCTCTGGGTGGATAGCCACCATACGGTGGAAGATGTAGGTATTGTGCTGGGGCAGGCTTTGCGTCAGGCACTGGGAGACAAGGCTGGCATTAATCGCTATGGCACTAGCTTTGTGCCCATGGATGAAACGCTAGGTATGGCTAGTTTGGACTTATCAGGCCGTTCCTATCTAGTCTTTGACGCAGTCTTTGACAATCCCAAGCTAGGGAATTTTGACACTGAGCTAGTGGAGGAATTTTTTCAAGCTCTAGCTTTCAATCTGCAGATGAATCTGCACTTGAAAATCCTCCATGGAAAGAACAGCCACCACAAGGCGGAGAGTCTCTTTAAAGCGACTGGACGAGCTCTACGCGAGGCCATCACCCTCAATCCCGAGATTCATGGGGTTAATTCGACCAAGGGAATGCTCTAAATCTCATTTCTCCACTCAAGAAGGAAACAGATATGATAATTGTAATTGATTATGATGCAGGCAATACAGCCAATGTGTTGCGGGCTTTGGCTGCTATTGGTGCAGAAGCTAGGCTGTCTGCTGATCCGCAGGAAATTTTAGCTGCTGATGGCTTGATTTTGCCGGGAGTCGGGGCCTTTCGGACGGCTATGCAGGAGTTACAGAAGCGGGATTTGATTGGCCCCATACAGGAAGCTGTATCTGGCGGAAAGCCCTTCTTGGGTATCTGCCTGGGCATGCAGCTCTTACTGGAGGTCGGGCTGGAAAATGGACAAACTTCAGGGTTGGGCTTTATTCCCGGTGTCTGCCGTCGGATTCCGGCTCGGGCTGGTCTGCCTGTGCCTCACATGGGCTGGAATGACTTGCAGATTCAGCAGCCGTCTGCTTTAACAAATCGCTTGCAAGGGGAGGCTGTTTATTTTGTTCACAGCTACTATACAGATGTAGAACAGGAATATCTAGATGCGACAGCTGACTATGGCTTTCCAGTGCCGGCCATGATTCATAAGGGTTCAGTCTTTGGCTGTCAATTTCACCCAGAAAAATCAGGCCAGGTAGGCCTAGAAATCTTACGAAATTTTAAGGAGTATGTCTATGAGGATTCTACCAGCGATTGATATCAAAGACGGGCAAGCCGTCCGACTTTTCAAAGGTGATTTTAGCCAAAAGACCGTGGTAAATCCTGATGTCTTGGCTCAGGCTCTGCTTTTTAAGGAAGCTGGCATTTACATGATTCATGTGGTAGACTTGGATGGAGCTCTGGAAGGTCGTGCTGCCAATAGGGATTTGATTGCCCGTATCAAGGCGGAGACAGGTCTGGCTATCCAAGTCGGCGGTGGTATCCGCAGTTTAGAACAGATTGAGGACTACCTAGCGGTCGGAATTGACCGTGTCATCATTGGATCCATGGCAGTCAAGAATCCGGCCTTTGTAGAAACGGCCCTCCAGCGTTTTGGTAGTGATAAGATTGTTGTTGGTATTGATGCTAAAAAGGGTCTAGTTGCAACCGAGGGCTGGCTGGAAACCAGCGACCAAGACTATGTCAGTCTGGCTCTGGCTATGGAAAAAATCGGTGTTCGGCTCTTCGTCTATACGGACGTGGATCGAGACGGAACTCTGACCGGTCCCAATATCCAACATTACCAAGAATTGCTGAAAGCTCTAAAACAAGCTCGGGTCATTGCCTCTGGCGGTATCCAATCAGCAGAAGATTTAGAGGTGCTGAAAAAGTTGGGCTTGGCTGGTGCCATTGTGGGCAAGGCTTACTATCAGGGAAATATCTCACTAAGCCAATTAAAGGAAATAGACGAGGATTAGCTATGCTGAAAAAACGAATCATTCCCTGTCTGGATGTTAAGGACGGCCGGGTAGTTAAGGGGATTAACTTTGTCAATCTGACCGATGTCGGAGATCCGGTCGATGCTGCCAAGGCTTACTATGAGGCTGGCTGTGACGAGCTGGTTTTTCTGGATATTACGGCTACCCATGAGGAGCGGGACACGACGGTCGAGATGGTTCGACGCGTGGCGGAGCAGGTCTTCATTCCTTTTACTGTCGGTGGTGGCATTCGAACGGTTGAGGATATGAATAAGATGCTCAAGGCTGGGGCGGATAAGGTGGCAGTTAATTCCTCGGCGATAGCCAATCCTCAACTTTTGGCGGACTGTGCTGAGAAATTCGGCAGTCAATGTGTGGTGCTGGCTGTTGATGCTAAGAAAGAAGCGGATGGCAGCTGGCATGTCTATCTGGCTGGCGGTCGCAAGGACAGCGGTCGGGATCTTTTAGATTGGGTACAAGAAGCTGTCCGTCTGGGGGCGGGAGAGATTCTTCTGACCAGCATGGACAAGGACGGCACCAAGTCCGGATTTGACCTGCCTATGCTGGAAGCCGTATCCCAAGTCGTGTCGGTACCTATCATCGCTTCGGGCGGAGCTGGCAATAGTCAGCACATTCTAGAAGTTTTTGAAAAGACTGTGGCAACAGGAGCCTTGGCGGCTTCGATTTTCCATTATGGAGAGGTTTCCATCGCAGAGACCAAAAAAGCCATGCAGGAAGCCGGATTGGAGGTGCGCATCTGATGACAGAAGTAAAACTGGATTTTCAAAAGCAAGGCGGCCTCATACCTGCTATTATCCTAGACCACACCAGCAAAGAAGTCCTCATGTTGGCCTATCTCAATGAAGAAGCCTACCAGCTGACCCGCACTAGCGGGCAAATGTGGTACTGGAGCCGGTCACGTCAGGAGCTTTGGCATAAGGGGGCCACTAGCGGCCACTACCAGACTGTCAAAAAAATCACAGCTGACTGCGACCTGGATACCCTGCTGATCGAGGTAGACCAACTGGGAGCAGCCTGCCACACCGGTGCCAAATCCTGCTTTTTTCATACAATCTGGGATGAAGAAGACGGCAAAACTGACTAAATGCTCCCTTGGTGTACTTTTAGTGGGTGCTAAGACTGAAATTAAACTGGTAAGTCAGTACCAAGACACTAGACTGCCATTGGAAAGAATTGTATTTTATAGTAAAATAAGGATAGAAACAAGGAGATATGATGCTAGAAACCCTCTATCAAGAAGCCCTCAAACGCAAAAAAGAGCCCAAGGAAGGCTCCTATACCAGCTATCTCTATGACAAGGGGCTGGACAAGATTCTCAAAAAGGTCGGTGAAGAAGCAACGGAGGTAGTCATTGCAGCTAAAAATGCTGACAAGGACGAGATAGCCAATGAAACAGCTGATCTGCTCTACCATCTGGCGGTCGCTCTCGTTGAGACTGGGGTCAGTCTAGAGGAGGTGGAGGCTGTCCTCCAAGCTCGTCAGGGCAAGCAAAGCCGGATTCACGACCGACCAACCATTGACAATTACTAAACGGATACGAGATTAGCAGAAAGGCGGATAAGCATGCGCGACAACCATCTTCATACTTATTTTTCCTATGATTCTGAGGCGGATTTCTGTGACTATCTGGACCATTACGAGGGCGAGATTGTCACCACAGAGCACTATGACCTGTCCAATCCCTACCCTTACCAAGCTGCCTCGCCCCACGATGATGTACCTGACTATGCGGCCTATTCAGCAAAAATAGCAGAGCTGAACCAGCAATATGGCAACCGCATCAAAAAGGGCATTGAAATTGGCTATTACGCTCCGCGTAAGGATGATATTTTGGCTTTCCTAGCGGATAAGGATTATGATCTCAAGCTCCTGTCTGTCCACCACAATGGCAGTTTTGACTATCTGGAGGAGCCTGTCTTGCAGCTGGACAAGATGGAGCTGGTTCCCCGCTACCTAAGAGAGCTGGAAGAGGCTATTGAGGCTGTGCCAGCAGATGTCTTAGCCCACTTCGACTATGGTTTCCGAAAATTTGCGCTTACCGTAGAGGAGTTAAAAACTTTTGAACCAGAGCTGCGACAGCTTTTTCAAAAGATGATTAACCATGGTCTGGCCTTTGAGCTTAACTGCAAGTCCATGTATCTGTACGGCCACGAGGAACTCTATATCTACGCTCTCTCTCTAGTCAAGGAGATGGGCGGTCAGCGCTTTTCAGTTGGCTCCGACGGTCACAAGCTAGAGCATTTTCGACTTAAGTTTGACCGCGTGGCTCAAATCCTCGCTGATGCCGGTATTGAGGAAGCCCAATTGATTTAAAGCATCCCGCGGCCTTCTCCATCATCTACTAAACGCATTTTTTGAATTTCAATCAGAATATGATATACTTAAGTGAATTAGAAAATACAAAAATTTGTTGATGTAGGAGAAAAAATGGCAGAGCCAGTGAAATTATTTCAGTATAATACCCTGGGAGCTTTGATGGCTGGACTTTATGGAGGGAGTATGACAATTGGTGAGCTCCTGAAATACGGCGATTTGGGGATTGGTACACTGGATTCCATTGACGGGGAGTTGATTGTTCTTGATGGGAAGGCCTATCAGGCGAAAGGTTCTGGAGATGCACCAGAAGTTGTGGAGGTCTCAGATGATGTGACTGTTCCTTACGCTGCGGTTGTTCCCCATCAGGCGGAAGTCATTTTCCGGCAGCGTTTTGAAATGACAGATGCAGAGCTGGAAAAGCGGATTGAATCCTATTATGATGGGGAAAATCTATTTCGCTCCATCAAGATTCACGGGGACTTTGCTCACATGCATGTGCGGATGATTCCAAAATCAACCTCAGAAAAAAAGTTTGCTGAGGTGGCAGTGAGTCAGCCAGAATACTATGCGGACAATGTCTCTGGAACCATTGTTGGATTTTGGACACCCGAAATTTTTCACGGTGTCAGTGTAGCGGGATATCATCTTCACTTTATTTCGGACGACCATACCTTTGGTGGTCACGTATTGGATTTTGTTATAAAAGAGGGGATCGTGGAGCTGGGAGCCGTAGATCAGTTGGATCAGCGTTTCCCAGTCCAAGATCGCAAATACCTTTTTGCCAAGTTCAATCTTGATGAAATGAAAGAAGATATTCATAAAGCGGAGTAGTTTTTGAACGAAAAGTGTAAATTTTTATAGGGAAAATTAGATTGGAGCAGTCATGATTTATTTAGTAAATGCTAGTCCAAATAAGGACGGAAATAGTGTAAAATTCGCTAAGAAATTTCTTGTTGGAAAAGAATTTGAAACCGTACACTTAGTGGATTATCATATTGAGCAATATGGTCAAAAAGCAGAGCAGGATCAGTTCTTTCAAGTATATGAAAAGTTAAGTCAAGCGGATGTCCTCGTTTTCACAAGCCCGATTTATTGGTGGTCATTTTCTGGACTTCTCAAGACATTCTTAGACCGAGTTGCAGATGTACCTTATCCGACTGAAGCACTGAAAGATAAGCAGGTGTTCTTCCTTCTCCAAGGCTCACAACCAAGCAAAGAAGTGGAAATGTTAGACTATGTTATGAATCGTTTTTGTAGTAATTATGGTTTGCAATACCAAGGCCTAGCTGTCAGTGATTACGAGCTAAACGAGATTGAGGGCTGGGAACTAGCTCCTCTGCAGGAAAAATTAGCACAAGTTGTCGAAAAATAATAAAGCTAAAGCAAAAGATTTCTGATTAGTAATCTACTTGGGAAACTAATTTCAAATGCTGAAATAGGATAAAAAAAACGAACAAAAATCATTTTGGTAAGAGAACCAATTTGAATTTGTTCGTTTTCTTGCTTTATTTTGACAAGCTCTTATACTGAATCGCTTGAAAGGGCGATTTTTATCTTTTCTATATCATTGAAAAATAGCGCTAAATCCGCTATAATAGGTAGGTTGAAAGGATTGGAATACTCCGATGTAAAATATAAAAAGTTCTACTAACATTCACCATTATCCTAAAATGAAAGAAAGAGAAGAAGATGACTTTACAAGAAGAAATTAAGAAACGCCGAACCTTTGCCATTATCTCCCACCCGGACGCGGGGAAGACGACTATCACCGAGCAGCTGCTCTACTTTGGTGGTGAGATTCGAGAGGCTGGAACGGTTAAGGGAAAAAAGACTGGTAATTTTGCCAAATCTGACTGGATGGATATTGAGAAACAACGGGGGATTTCTGTAACCTCTTCTGTCATGCAGTTTGATTACGATGGCAAACGGGTTAATATCTTAGATACGCCGGGGCACGAGGACTTCTCAGAAGATACTTACCGAACCTTGATGGCGGTGGATGCTGCGGTCATGGTTGTTGACTCTGCCAAGGGTATTGAGGCTCAGACCAAGAAGCTCTTTGAGGTTGTCAAACACCGTGGAATTCCGGTCTTTACCTTCATGAACAAGCTGGACCGTGACGGTCGCGAGCCCTTGGACTTGCTGGAAGAACTAGAAGAGATTTTGGGCATTGCCAGCTACCCGATGAATTGGCCGATTGGGATGGGGAAAAGCTTTGAAGGACTTTATGACCTCTACAATGAGCGGCTGGAGCTTTATAAGGGTGAGGAGCGCTTTGCGACTCTGGCAGAAGGTGACCAGCTTTTTGCTTCCAATCCTTTCTATGAGCAAGTCAAAGAAGATATTGAGCTCTTGAGCGAAGCTGGAAATGAATTCTCAGAAGAAGCGATTTTGGCTGGCAAGCTGACACCTGTTTTCTTTGGCTCAGCCCTGACCAACTTTGGCGTCCAGACTTTTCTGGAAACCTTCCTCAAGTTTGCTCCAGAACCGCATGGCCATAAGAAGACGGATGGCGAGGTGGTTGAGCCACTCAGCCCAGACTTTTCAGGTTTTGTCTTTAAAATTCAGGCCAATATGGATCCGCGCCACCGCGACCGTATCGCTTTTGTCCGTATCGTTTCTGGCGAGTTTGAGCGAGGTATGAGTGTCAATCTGCCTCGCACTGGCAAGTCCGCCAAGCTGTCTAATGTCACCCAGTTTATGGCCGAGAGTCGGGAAAATGTGACCAATGCCGTGGCTGGTGATATTATCGGGGTTTACGATACCGGGACTTATCAGGTCGGCGACACTCTGACTGTAGGCAAGAATAAGTTTGAATTTGAGCCTCTGCCAACCTTTACTCCTGAAATCTTTATGAAGGTTTCAGCTAAGAATGTCATGAAACAAAAATCCTTCCATAAGGGGATTGAGCAATTGGTGCAAGAGGGGGCCATTCAGCTATATACTAATTACCAGACTGGTGAGTATATGCTAGGCGCTGTGGGTCAGCTCCAGTTTGAAGTCTTCAAGCACCGTATGGAAAATGAATACAATGCTGAAGTGGTTATGAGCCCAATGGGTAAAAAGACGGTTCGCTGGATTTCACCAGATGACCTGGACGAACGCATGTCTTCTAGCCGGAACATCCTAGCCAAAGACCGCTTTGACCAGCCTGTCTTCCTCTTTGAAAATGACTTCGCCCTGCGCTGGTTTGCGGACAAGTATCCGGATGTTAAGTTGGAAGAGAAGATGTGATTCCGATGCAGAGCCCGTTAGAAAAGCGAGAAGAAAATAGGAAAATTGACGAAGGAACCAGAGTTCCTAGAAGATTTTATCTTTTTCTCGACGCTTTTAGGGCGTGTTCAGTTTAGCTTGTTCCTTTCCGAGGATTTAGTCCAAACTCAATTAGAGAAAATGTAATACAGCAAGTCTACTTGATTGCAGAGCAATCTAAGTAGGCTACGGCAAGTCCTATGTGACTTGCCTAGCTGCTTTACTAACTGCGTTTGGCAAATAATATCGATTTACTTGGTTTCTTGTCGTGACATAAGATATTTGACTATGAAGTTATGGTGGGGGAGCTAGGCGTTAGCTACTAGACAATTATTCTACAGTTCAGAAAGGAGTTCCATGTTTCTGGAAAGAAAACTAAAGGACCAGTCTGTTTGGATCAACATTGACGCAGATGATGTCGAAAAGAATGAACAGATTTATCAGGATTATAATATCGACCTTGAAACTATCGAGTATGCGCTGGATAAAAACGAGCGGGCTCACATGGACTACAACCGTGAGAATGGAACGGTTCTTTTCATCTATAGTGTGTTGAATTTGGCGACAGAAAAAGATTATTACGAAACCTTGCCCATGACCTTTATTGTCCAAAGTAATCGTCTGATTACGATTAGTAATGAGGACAATGCCTATGTGGTCGATATGATGAAGGCCTACATGGAGCATCATGAGCCCATATCGGTCTATAAGTTTCTTTTTGCCAGTCTGGAGTTGATTTCTAATTCTTACTATCCAGTCATTGAGCAGCTGGACAAGCGCAAGGATGAGATTAACCGAATTTTGCGTCAGAAAACTACCAAAAAGCACCTGTTTTCTCTCTCGGACTTAGAAACCTCCATGGTCTATCTGGTGGCAGCAGCCAAGCAAAACAACATGCTTTTGGAGCACATCAAGAGTCATGCCGTTTATCGTGGCTTTGATGAACTAGAAACCGAGCAATTTGAGGATGCTATGATTGAGGCACGTCAGCTGGTTTCAATGACGGATTTGATTGCTCAGGTTCTTAGCCAGCTTTCGGGCTCCTACAATAATATTCTGAACAACAATCTGAATGATAATTTGACTGTCTTGACCATTATTTCGGTCCTTCTAGCAGTTTTAGCCGTTATCACCGGCTTCTTTGGTATGAATGTCCCCCTGCCTTGGGCAACGGACAAGAATGCCTGGCTTTACATTGTCACCATCAGTATTATTCTTTGGGCTCTATTGACCAAGCTCCTCAAATGGGTGGTCAATAAAGAATAATTTATAAAATACGATTAACGAATGAGGTGTTTTAGCTTCATTCGTTTTTTTGCGGCGTTAGCTGGAGTGTTTTTCCATATTTTATTTATTCAAAACCTAAAAGATTTTTTTGTAAAGTAGGACAAAAAGATGAAAAACTGCTTTCAAAGTAGTATAATAATCTTATTATCATACTAGGAGGTTTTATATGCTTCATGTAGAAAAACTAGAAAAAAGTTTTGGACAAAAGCAAGTGTTGTTCGGTATTGATTTTGAAGCCCAGTCGGGGCATATCCTTGGTTTGATTGGGAAAAACGGTGCTGGGAAAACAACGATTTTTCACAGTATTTTACGCTTCCTAGACTATACTGGAGAGATTCGTTTCGAAGGGCATGCTATTGAGCAGGAGACCTATAGCAGGATTGGCTATCTGCCAGAGGAAAGAAGCTTGATGCCCAAGCTGACGATCTTTGAGCAAGTGCGCTATCTGGCAAATCTAAAGGGTGTGCCAACAGCTGTTGTCAAAGAAAAACTGCCCCAGTGGATGGAAAAACTCCAGGTCAAGGGGAAATTAACCGACAAAATCAAGAGTTTGTCTAAGGGGAACCAGCAAAAGGTTCAGCTGATTATCACGCTTTTGCATGAGCCAGACTTGATCATCTTAGACGAGCCTTTCAGCGGTCTGGATCCTGTCAATACTGAAATCCTGAAGGAAGTCATTATTGAGGAGAAGAAGCGCGGAGCGACGATTATCTTCTCGGATCATGTCATGACAAATGTGGAAGAGCTGTGTGATGATGTCCTGATGATTCGTGACGGGCAAGTGGTCCTCAATGGGGATGTACAGGCAGTCCGCAACCAATATGGTAAAACTCGTCTTTTCGTCTCAAGTGACCTGTCTCAGGCTGAATTAGAAGCCCTGCCTCATGTTGTCAAAGTGACGCAGACCAAGCAAGGAATCTGGAAATTGATTTTGGATGACGAAACAGCTGGTCCTGAATTGTTTGATCACTTGACTCAGGGAAGCTATGTGGCAACTTTTGACCAGCAGGCACCGACAATTGATGAAATTTTCAAATTAGAATCAGGGGTGGAAGTATGAAACAAATGTTAATCGTAATCAAAGAAACCTACCTGCGTCATGTCAAGTCTTGGAGTTTTGTATTTATGGTCTTGTCTCCTTTTCTCTTTCTTGGGCTGAGCTTGGGGATCGGTTATCTTCAGGGAAGCTCCATAGCCTCTTCTCAAAAGGTAGCAGTGCTGACCCAGCTTGATTCTGTCAGAGAAGTGTTAAGAGCTGAAGATCAGCTGAGTTTTCATTACAAAGATGAAGCCGCAGCTAAGCAGGCTGTAAAAGACAAGAAAATCGCAGGTTATCTGACGGTTGAGGAAAGAGATGGACAGCTTTCTGCGACCTACTATGCAGAAACCAGTATGAATGTTGCAACGAAAATGGCTCTGTCCAATTCCCTTATCCAAGTCCAGCAGGCTTTAAACTTGGCTCAGGCCCATTTATCAGATGAGCAGAGTCAGATTCTTGCGCGGACAGTCCAGTTTGAAGAAAAAATTGATGAAAATAAAGAAGGCAAGAAGATGGTTCAGACCTTTGCTGCAATGGGGCTGGGCTTACTGCTCTATATGATTCTGATTACTTATGCCAGCGTTACTGCCCAAGATGTGGCCAGTGAAAAGGGCACAAAAATTATGGAAGTTATCTTCTCTAGTATTAAGGCGACCGATTATTTCTATGCCCGTATGATTGGGATTTTTGCAGTGATTCTTAGTCATCTAGGCATTTATGTGCTTGGTGGGCTAGCAGCCTTTCTCTTTGCGGACAGCATTCCTCTTGTATCCCAAGTCTTGAAGAGTAATCCAGCCATTCAGCAGTATATCGGAGAAGCTGTGTCTTTGAATACCCTAGCTTTTGTAGCTGTTAGTATCTTTATGTATGTTGTCTTGTCGGCTTTTCTTGGTTCAATGGTGGCACGAGCAGAAGATACAGGAAAAGTCCTTTCGCCAGTTATCATGCTCATTTTAGTCGGCTTCATGGGAGTTTCAGCTTTGGGGGCAGCAGGAGATAATGTGATTTTGAAGGTTGGTTCTTATCTTCCTTTCATCTCAACCTTTTTCATGCCTTTCCGAGCTATCAATGGTTATGCGACGAGCTTGGAATCTTGGATTTCTCTAGGAATTACAGCCGCTTTTGCGATTATCATGACAGTCTTCATCGCGCGGATTTACTCCAGCCTTGTCCTGCAGACAGATGATTTGGGAGCTTGGAAGACCTTCAAACGTGCTTTAAAATATAAATAGTTCACAACTTCACTGGAGTCATCTGGTGAAGTTTTTTAGATTATTCTTATTTGGTTCGGCAGTTTCATTCACAACTGCAAAAGCTTCATTAGAGTTTGGGTTTAGCTAGTGCTCATTTTTGATACTAAAAAAGACTGAATCTAGTCAGTCTTTTTTTCTAATAACTATTTCAGGAGAAATTTTGCTAATATCCTTGATAGAGAGAGTTTCATAGTCTTATTTAATAATCAGGCAATCAACAGCATCCAAGATTTGTTGGCGACTGACAATCTGCTTTTCTTCTTATTTGTTTCTGCTTTAAAGGATTTTTTCTAAAACAGTTTCTTGTGGCTTGAGTCCTTGTCGCTCGTAAAAGCGCACCGCACCGATATTATCATTCCAGACGTTAAGAGTTAGATTATAGCAGCCGATTTCTTTGGCATACTTTTCAGCAAAGTCAAAAAGCTGCTCACCGATTTTTTGGCCACGAGCTTGCTCATCTACACAAAGATCCTCAATGAAAAGGGTTTTGATAGGATTGAGAACGGGGCTGGTGGGTTCTTTGATGGAGCAGAAGAGATGGCCTAGAAGTCTGCCCTCTTCATTTTCATAAACGAAAATAGGTGTATGCTCTTGCGCCATCAGTCTTTCCAGTTCTTCATCGGTAAATTTTCTTCCTTTGTCCTTGAAAATATCTGGCCTCACCTGATGGTGGACCAGCAGAATTTGCTGGAGGAAACAGTTTAATACAGGAATATCTTGAGGAGTTGCTTGACGAATAGGCATTTGGACCTCCTTTATATGATGGTGGCTAGCTACTGTTGTCAATAGTCCATAATCATCTTTGCTTATTATTAGCCTACAAATCGAAATAGGGCAGAAAACGAACAAATGCAGCTTGGAAATCGCTCCAAATTGAAATTCGTTCGTTTCAGATCTTTTATATTATCTCTTTGACCAAGTCTTTGGCAAAAAGAGCAGAAGGATTGGATAGATTTCTAAACGTCCTGCAATCATGGCAAGAGAAAACAGGACTTTAGAAAATGGGCTGTAGATAGAGAAACTATCAGTCGTTCCAATCATGGGACCGATATTATTAATGCAACTTAGCACTGCGCTCACAACAGTCATAAAATTATTATTGTCCATACTGATAATGAAAATCAAGCTAACTATAATCAAAATATAAACTGCTAAATATTTCAGCACCTTGTGCTGGGTGTCTTTGTCTACAACAGTTCCATTGACATGCATTGTTAGGACCCGATTTGATGAAAGGGTGGAGAGAATTTGATTCTTGGCGATACGAGCGATAATGATCCCTCGAATAAGCTTGAAACCACCGGCAGTTGACCCAGCCGATCCTCCGAGACACATAAGAATAAGGAGGATGACTTGCGCAAAAAGTGGCCACTCAACAGTATCACCATAACCAAAACCAGTTGTAGTAATGATATTCGATACTTGGAAGAAAGAAATTTCCACACTCTTAGCAAATCCATCATAGAGATGGGCAATATTAAAGGCAATCAAGGCTGTTGAAATAAACACAATCCAGAGATAGCTTCGCAGTTCTTCATCGCTAAAGCAGGTCTTGAATTTGCGGATTAGGAGGTAGTAATAGAGGTTAAAATTGACACCGAATGTCAGCACTCCAAAGCTAACCAAATAAGTAATAAGCGAGCTATTGTAATGTGCTATTCCATCGTTGTAAACGGTAAAACCTCCGGTACCAGCGGTTCCCATAGCAATCACTAGACTATCGTAGAGTGGCATGCCTGCCAGATAATACAGCACAGCAAAGAGGGCAAAGAGGGCTAGATAGATGATATAGAGAATCTGCGCAGTATTTTTTAATTTGGAAACGACTTTTCCGAAAACTGGACCTGGCACCTCGGCTTTCATGACTTCCAGATGGCCATTCTTGGCATTGTCCATAATGGCTAGGGCAAAGACCAGCACCCCCATTCCTCCAATCAGATGGGTAAAGCTGCGCCAAAAGAGCAGAGAATGAGAAAGAACAGAAACGTCATTTAAGATAGTAGCTCCGGTTGTTGTAAAGCCTGAGCTGACTTCAAAGAAAGCATCAATGATATTGGGAATCTGACCAGAAAAAACAAAGGGCAAGGCGCCAAAGAAGGACCAGAGAATCCAACAGAGGGCAACAATCAGCACCCCTTCCTTAGCATAAATATGGACATCTTTAGGCTTGAAGCAGCTGCCCAGTCCACCCAAAGCCAGTAAAATAGCCATAGTGGAGCCGATTGCGATAAAAATATGCAAGGGCTCACGGTAAATAAGTGCAACGATGGTCGGCACAATCAAGAGTGCGGCCTCAATTAACAATAATTTTGAGAGTAGATAGCGAATCATAGACTTGTTCATGGAACTACCCCTCTAATAAATCATAGATTTTGGTAATATTGTGAATCAAGGTTGTTACGATAATCTTATCACCGACTTGAAGAGAGTCATCTCCAGTTGGGAAAATTGCTTTTCCTTGACGAATAATGGCAGCAATCAAGATACCTTTTTTCAATTTAAGCTGAGCCAGGGGACGACCGGTCATCTTATTTTCTTCCTTGATTTGGAATTGCAATGTCTCGATTTGGCCATTAGCCACATGGTGCAGAGCTTCAAGGCTTGAAAATTGAGCATTGTAACGTCCGCGGATAAAGTGCATGATAGTATCTACAGCGATTCCCTTTGGAGTAACGATACTTGCAAAATCTTGCTTGTCAATAATTTCTAAGAGACTGGTCCGATTGACTTTGGTGATATTTTTTTGGACACCAAGATTGTTTAAGAACATGGATGTAATGATATTTTCTTCATCGACCCCAGTTAGAGTAGCTACAGCATCATAATTAGTGGCACTTTCTTCCAGCAGAATATCCTTAGCAGTACCATCTCCATGGACGACATAAACTTCAGGAAATTCCTGACTGAAAAATTCAGCACGTTCACGGTTAGTTTCGATAACCTTAAGGTCAATTTTACTATTTTTGAGGATGCTGAGAAGATAGTAGGCAATTTTTCCGGCACCAATAATCATCAGACTTTTTACAACTCTTGGACGGACTTGATTGTGGAAAAGCATGATTTCGAGGCGATTTCCAGTGACAAAGATCTTATCATTTACCTGAAGGGTGAAGTCGCCATCTGGAATCATCAGCTTGCCATTTCTTTCAATAGCGCAGACGATGATATTGCCAAATTTTTTTCTAAAATGTGAGATGTTCATATGACAGAGATGGCTGTCATCTTTAATTTTGAACTCCATGAGTGCAACTCGCCCGTTAGCAAAGTTTTCTACAGAAAGAGCATTTGGAAAATCAATGATATTAGCAATGTAGCGAGCAGCCAGAAGCTCAGGGTTCACCACAAGAGAGAAACCTAAGATATTTTTCTCCTTGAAGTAGATGTTTGAGTATTCTGGATTCCGTACGCGGACAATCGTTTCTTTTGCCCCCATTTTCTTGGCTAGTACAGCAGCTACCATGTTTACTTCATCATATTCTGTTATAGAAATAAAGATGTCACAATGCTCCACATCAGCTTGCTCCAACATTTTGAAGTTGGCGCCATTTCCGACAATACCAATAATATCATAGCGTTTAGTGATATGGTTCAAAACGGCTTCGTTTTGTTCAATTAAGACGACATCGTGTTTTTCAGCAACTAAAGAGCGACAAAGAGCCGTTCCGACCTTTCCGCCTCCAACTACTATAATTTTCATTAGATACCTCCCGAATATGTATCTATCATACCCTTTTTTCGTGAAAATTTCATCTATAAATTGGATAATTCCAGATTTTCCTGCTCTTTCATTTGTTTTTTCATAATTTTGCCAATAAGTAGCTAGTTTCTGTAACATGCCATGCTTTAGCAAAATTTGCTAAAGTGTAAAAAAATATAATTTTTCAAGTCTTTTTTGTTGACTTGTAAAAAGAAAGTGATATACTAAGGAAGTACCTTCATTGATTTACCTCAAACCTGTTGTGATGTAAGTTAATGATGCCTTAACCACGCTGTTTGCTGAGCTTGACTCCGGGCAGTGTGGCTATTTTTTTATTTTAATAAAAATCAGGAAAGAATCATGTCTCACCAAAATCATATCGTCCTCTTTGAACCACAAATTCCACAGAACACAGGCAATATTGCCCGTACTTGTGCAGCGACCAATTCTCCCCTCCATATCATCAAGCCTATGGGCTTTCCTATTGACGACCGCAAGATGAAGCGGGCGGGGCTGGATTATTGGGATAAGCTGGACATCACCTACTATGAGAGTCTGGACGAATTTATGGAGCAGATGGATGGGCGACTTTATTTGATATCCAAGTTTGCCGAGAAGATCTACTCGGAAGAGAACTTTGCAGCAGAAGGACCGCACTATTTTATGTTTGGCCGAGAGGACAAGGGGCTACCAGAGGATTTTATGCGTCGCCATCCAGAAAAGGCCCTGCGTATTCCCATGAATGACCAGCATGTCCGCAGCCTCAATGTATCGAATGCTGTCTGCATGATGGTTTATGAAGCTTTGCGTCAGCAGGACTTTGCTGGATTGGATTTGGTGCATGAATATGAAGTGGATAAGCTGAAATAAAATCCGACTGTAGGGTAATTGGAACTGTTTCGATTACATCAAATAAAAAGCTTGCTCTGGCAGGCTTTTTTTGTTATGATAAGAATGTCTTCAGGGCAGGGTGAGATTCCCGACCGGCGGTAAATTTGACTAGCTATTTTAGCTTTCTCGTCGTTGTCTTGTCTCGATATACTTTAAGTATTATCTTCGACTGCGACGCCTAGATAAATCTAAAATATCTTAGCCAAATAAGTCCGCGAGCGAAAGCTGATGTGGTGCGATTCCACAACCGACAGTATAGTCTGGATGGGAGAAGACGAAAGGCGTTATTGCCAGGCCGGTTGGTCGTTTTAATCTTATTTTAAGGGGTATTTTATATACTCGTATAAATTATGAAAGGATTTTTTCGGGTCTGGTGTTAACAGCCTTCCAGCTTCTCTAATTTTTATAAATTGGAGGAACCTGTTATGACAAATACGCGCAAAATTTCGACAGTAGCGGTTTTAGCTGCGCTGTCTTTCCTGCTCATGTTCTATCAAATCCCTTTGATAGCCGAGTTTTTAAAATTGGATTTTTCGATTATTCCGATTTTGTTAGCCTTGGTTCTCTTGGATTTTAAGAGCTCTGTAGCAGTCCTGCTTATTCGCTCTGTTTTAAAGTTGGCCTTAAATGGTCATGGAGTGGAAACCTTAATTGGTATGCCGATCAATATTGCGGCTATTCTGGTCTTTGTCATCTTCTTTGCTCTTTTCTGGGAGAAGAAAAGAGATCTGACGAGCTATTTGCTTGCATCATTCCTGGGAACTTTGGGTCTGACTGCAAGTATGCTGGTGCTGAATGCTTTTTATGCCATTCCGCTTTATGCTCGTTTTGCAAACTTTGATATCGGTCAGGTTTTTGGTGTAGGTAAATATCTGTTGACCATGATTGTCCCCTTTAACCTGTTAGAAGGAGTGATTTGGGCGGTGGCTTTCTGGCTGATTTACACGCTTTTGACGCCCGTTCTAAAACGCTATGAAAAATAAACAATCTTATCTAACAAAGGGCTCTTTTGCCCTTTTACTTTTCGTCATATTAGGCTACATGGTCAAGTTTTATCCTGAGCAGCTGGTGGGCTTTGATAGCCCGATTCAAACTTGGCTGCGGGGGGACTTGCCCGCCTTTTTGACGACATTTTTCAAACTGGTCACCAGTTTAATTGACCCGTTGGGGATTATAATCTGGGTTTCAGCTCTTTCCCTGTTTTTCCTTTATAAAAAATGGAAGCTGGAAGCTGCCTTGCTAGCGGGAAATCTAATCTTACATGGGATTTTGATTAAGCTGATTAAACTGGTTTACCAAAGAAGCCGGCCGAGTCTTTCGCATTTGGTCGAAGAGGGCGGTTACTCTTTCCCGAGCGGACATTCTATGGCGACAGCTATTGTGGTGGGGAGTTTGATTATTATCGTCCAGCAACGGATGCAAAATCAACACATCAAGCGTCTGGTACAGGGCTTGCTCTTGCTCTTTATCTTGACCATTATGGCATCCAGAGTCTATTTGGGAGTGCACTATCCAACTGATGTTATCGGAGGGGCCTTGATGGGCTTTGCCATTCTCAGTATCGAATTTCCCTTTTATGATAAGTTGCGCTTTCAATGGCGCTTTAAGGGGAAGCAGAAATAATAGAGTTAATAGGCTCTTTGTCAACTGTAGTGGGTTGATGTCAGCTAACATCTGGAGAGGACCGAATTGGTTCTCTCCTTTTTGATATTCAAAGTGATGAGAATTCTAGTTCTAAAGTTGTCAAAGTTCCGAAAGCCAAAAACGTTGCGCTTGATAACCTTGATGAGGTTGTTAGTAGCCTCCAGTTTTGCATTTGAGTAAGGGAGTTCAAGAGCGTTGATAATTTTATCTTTGTCCTTGAGAAAGGTTTTAAAAACAGTCTGAAAGATAGGATTTATACAAGCAATCCTTTCTTCAATGAGTCCAAAGAAATGGTCGGCTTGTTTCTCTTGAACTTGAAAATGAAAAAGTAAGAGTTGGTAGAGTTCATAATGTTCTCGTAGTTCTTGAGAGTAAGAGAGAATCTTTTCAAGAATCTCTTGATTTGTCAAGTGCATGCGAAAAGTCGGACGATAAAAACGTTTATCGCTGAGTTTCCGACTATCTTGTTGGATCAGTTTCCAGTAGCGTTTCAATGCTTTGTATTCATGCGATTTTCGTTCCAATTGATTCATGATTTGAACACGAACACGACTCATAGCCCGGCTGAGATGTTGCACAATGTGAAAGCGATCGAGGACGATTTTAGCGCATGGAAAAAGTTGTCTAGCCAAGTTATGGTAGGGACTGAAGATGTCCATTGTAATGACTTTAACGCCGTTTCGGACCTGTCTGGAATAGCGCAGAAAGTGATTGCGAATCGTTGCTTGGGTCCGTCCATCTAAGATAGCTAGGATCTTTCTGGAATCAAAATCCTGTGCAATGAAGCTCATCTTTCCTTTCTTGAAGCTGTATTCATCCCAGCTCATGTGTTCTGGAAGGTAGCTAAGGTCAGTCTTGAACTTGAATTCTTTCAATTTACGAATGACGGTGGAAGTAGAGACAGCCAAGTTTTCAGCGATAGCTGTCATAGGGACTTTCTCGATCAATTTTTGAGCGATTTTCTGGTTGACGATGGTTGCGATTTGGTGATTCTTCTTGACTAAGGACGTTTCTGCGACAGCTACTTTCCCGCAATCTTGACAGCGGAAACGTCGTTTCCTTAGACGAATCAATGTCTTGTATCCCGCGCACTCTAGATAGGGAATTTTCGATTCTTTCTGGAAGTCATATTTAGCCATTTTTCCTTGGCAGTGAGGGCATTTAGGTGCGGGATAATCTAGCTTAGCGAGGATTTCTTTATGAGTCCCCGAGTCCTTGTAATCTAGAATGATGATATTTTTGTCTTTAATTTCGAGTAGGTTTGTGATAAAATTTAATTGTTCCATAAGATTCTTTCTAATGATGGTTTCGTTGCTTTTCATTATAGGTCTTATGGGACTTTTTTTCTACAACAAAATAGGCTCCATAATCCCTGCGGTGGATTTACCCACTACAGAAATTATAGAGCCAGTTAATAGAGGTTGGCTTTGCCAGCCTTTTTGTCTTGACAAAAAAAGTTGGATTTTTTAAGATAGGAGCAAGTGAGATCAGGAGGTGATTGTCCATTTTGAATCCAGAAATTATAAAGTCGGTTTTAGTTCTTGTGGATGAGATTCCTGCTGGGCGCGTGGCGACCTATGGCCAGATTGCTCGCTTGATTGGTCGGCCAAAAAATGCCCGCTTGGTGGGAAAGATTCTCAGTCAATCGGAACTTTATGGCGGCAAGCATCCTTGCCATCGGGTAGTCAATGCAGCAGGGCGCCTCGCACCTGGCTGGGAAGACCAGAGACACTTGCTCTGGGCAGAGGGAGTGAACTTGAAGGCCAATGGCTGTGTGAATCTTAAGCATTATCAGTGGGAGCGATGATTTCCTTCTTTCTTGGTGAAAGAGGAAATTTTTGTTTCTAGGCTCCTTTTTGTGGTAGAATGGAAGGTATGAAATCTTACAATTCTTTGAATGATTATTATCGAAAACTTTTTGGAGAAAAGACTTTTAAGGTGCCTATTGATGCGGGCTTTGACTGTCCCAATCGGGATGGTACCGTAGCGCATGGAGGTTGTACCTTCTGTACCGTTTCGGGCTCTGGTGATGCCATTGTGGCGCCGGATGCGCCCATTCGCGAGCAGTTCTATAAGGAAATTGACTTTATGCACCGCAAGTGGCCGGATGTTCGCAAGTATCTGGTTTATTTCCAGAACTTCACCAATACCCATGAGAAGCTTGAAGTGATTCGTGAACGTTATGAGCAGGCTATCAATGAGCCAGGCGTCGTTGGACTCAATATCGGGACTCGGCCGGACTGTTTGCCTGACGAGACCATTGCCTACTTGGCCGACCTGTCCGAGCGCATGCATGTGACCGTGGAGCTAGGGCTTCAGACTACCTATGAGGAAACTTCAGACCTTATCAACCGTGCTCATTCCTATGAGCTCTATGTGGAGACGGTTCAGCGCGTTCGTAAGCTAGCTCCCAAGGCAGAGATTGTTTCTCACTTGATTAACGGCTTGCCGGGTGAGACCCATGAGATGATGCTGGAGAATGTCCGACGCTGTGTGACCGATAATGACATTCAGGGTATTAAGCTCCACTTGCTTCACCTGATGACCAATACCCGCATGCAGCGGGATTATCATGAGGGGCGACTGCAGCTGCTCAGTCAGGAGGAGTATGTCTCCATCGTCTGTGATCAGCTAGAGATTATCCCCGAGCATATCGTCATCCACCGCATCACAGGCGATGCCCCGCGGGATATGTTGATTGGCCCCATGTGGAGCCTCAATAAATGGGAAGTGCTTAATGCCATTGAGGCAGAAATGCGTCGTCGTGGCAGCAAGCAAGGCTGTAAAGCAAAGGAGCAGAGATTCGTATGTTAAGACCCTTACAGATGGCTCATGCATTTTTGGCAGAAGTCGTGACCAAGGAAGATACCGTGGTGGATGCTACTATGGGCAATGGACATGACACGCTTTTTCTGGCTAAGTTGGCCAAACAAGTCTATGCTTTTGACATTCAGGAGCAGGCTGTGGAAAAGACCCTCCAGCGCTTGGCAGAAGCTGGCTTGAACAATGCTCAGCTAATCTTGGCAGGCCATGAGACGCTGGACCAATACACAGACCATTTCAAGGCTGCTATTTTTAATCTGGGCTATCTGCCTTCGGCGGACAAGTCAGTCATTACCCGACCGAATACGACGCTGGAAGCTCTGGGAAAGGTCTGTCAAGGATTAGAAAAAGGTGGCCGCGCAGCTATCATGATTTACTATGGACATGAAGGGGGCGAAGTTGAAAAAGATGCGGTGCTAGACTTCGTCAGTCAGCTGCCCCAGCAGGACTTCACCGTTGCCCTCTACAAGACCATCAATCAGATTAACAATCCGCCTTTTTTGGTTATGATTGAGAAATTGAGAGAAGTGCTTGGCTAAACGCCTCAGGAAGCGTTTGGTCAAGTGCCTTTTTAATTTACTGACGCTTTTATTTTGGAAAATGAGCAAAAAACAGTAAAACTTTTTGATTTACTGTTTTAAACATTCTTCGATTCAATTAGACAAACTGGGATTTTTAGATTTTAACCCTTAAGGAAAATAAACTGGGCTATTCTCCTGAAGTATTTTCTATAATATTATAGTTTAATGCAGAGTGTAGCGATGTAGTCATTTCCATAACGTGATAATCGATGTCTTTTATCACATGATTCATAAAAATCTATCATAGCGAGACCATTTTTAAGTTGTCCTCTAATCTGAGTTTCTAAGGTATGGCTAAATTCATATCCATATTCTGGATTTATGGTTATTTTGCCTTCCTCTTCAAGCTCTTTTGAATTAAAAGGTATTGAAAACTTTAAAAGTAATTCTTCATCGGGTTTGTCCCATACAATGTCAGTATCGTACATGTATATCCAAGGATTCATAAATCCGACCATTAACAGTCCACCCTTTTTCAATACTCGAGAGGCTTCTTTATACATGTTTTCTAAATCTTCTATATATACATTTGAAACCGGATTAAAAATAATATCAAAAGTTTCATTTTCAAATGGAAATGGTTTTGTCATATCGCCTTGAACTGTGTTGATTTTTAAGCCTTCTCTTTTAGCAACCATATCATCTCTTTGTAATTGTGATTTAGAAAAATCCATTATGGTTACATCATAACCTTTTATAGCAAAAACTGGACCCTGCTGTCCACCACCACAAGCTAAACCTAATATCTTTTTTCCCTTGGCTTTTTCAAACCATTCTTTCGGAACTTTTTTCCCAACAGTTAAGGCAACAGAAATTGGATTATTTCTAACTTCTTCTAATTCTTCATGTGTCAATGGCTCAGTATAATCATTTTTTACATTATTCCATCTATCTTCATTTAATTTTATATAATTGTTCATCTTATAATCTCCTCGTAATTTTATATTATTTAGATTTAAGTTGAATATGTTGCCATTACATTTTTCTCACTTCTACAAATTCCAATTTGACTAACTGTAGGTTATTCTCGCTTACATACTACATCTGAAATGCTGTTATCCAAAAACATATTGCAGCTATAAGTGAAAGAGGAGTCATAACATATTTTTCTTTCTTACTTTTTGAAATCATGTTCATAATCGTATTCAAGGATAAGTAAGCGGCAAAGAAGAAACAAATATATTTAGTGTTCTTAAAAGAAAACCACAAGGGAATAAAATCTCTGGCTTGCAAAATAATGATCATGGCAAAAATTTGGATAGCCACCGAAATGACTGCCGCAAGTCTAAATTTCTTAGGTAAGATTTTATGTTGTCCACCCATTGTATATTCGCCCAAAGGCAGACCACAAGCAACAAGAACTGTCATAATTGCTATAACTCCAAATAATACTGCACCTAATATTGAAAACATAAATCGCTATTCTCCCTTCGCAAAATACAAAAAATTTTAATTACAAATTCAACTTTGTTTCACTTAATGCTCCTATAAAATTATAAGGAATTCTTATCAAGTGTTCGAGTTTTATAGTTTTTTCTCAAGCTGGTCTGTTGATTTCCCTTTTCCTTTGTTCTTCCACCAATCGCTCAGGTCGACTAAGGATTGAGCGGCGGAAGGGATGAGAAGGAGGACATAGATATAGACATACTGGCTCTTGGTTTCCCAGAAGAAGTGGAAGAGGCCGCCCCCCAAGAGAAAGATGAAGGGATAGAGGTCAAAAGGCGTCAGCTTTTCCTCGGCGACGAAAAATTTATGGAGGATAAAGAAGCAGGAAAGTAGGTAAACAGCAGCTAAAAGAAGCAGCAGTAGAAAGTTAATCATCTGATAGCCGCGTCTTTCCTCATAAATGCTGCGCAAGATAGTCGGTCTCATATATTGCTGACGTTCAATCTGCGGTCCAGTCCAGATGGACTGGAAAGTTGGCTCTGTCCAGGTAGATTTAACTTTTTCGTAGAAGAACTTGAGTGCATAGTCTGGATGTTTGGAAAAGTTCAGCAAAAGATCTTTCAAATCCTGAGTTGCCATGGCGGTTGCTTTTTTTTCATCGTACTTGTTGCGTTTGAGAATTTTAGTATTATAAGCATCATACCAGCCACCCAGAGTTTGACGATTGGGATCATCTCTCAGACCCATGGTAATATAGGCAATCTTGGGAGTTCCAACGCCGATTTCCTGTCCGATCAGGTTTTCATAGTAGGTATTCAAAGCCTTATTTGAAAAGACAATCCCAGCGATAATCAGCAGAATAGCCAGCGGTTTTTTCCAAGACCATTTGTAGAAAATGGAGAGGAGATAGATTCCAAGCAGCATGATAGCAAAGATAATATAATTATTTCGCAGAAGACAGGCTAAGCTGATACTGGCTGCACCGAGAAGGAGGTAGAGCAGATTGCCATTTTGCTCCAATTTGATAAAGGCATAAAGACTAAGCAGACAAAAGAACAGGCCCGGGATAGTCCCATAAATAAAAAGTACGAAAAAGAGTTGGGGCAGGAAAAGGAAGGTCAGCAAAATTGTGTATTTTTGAATGATTTCCTTGCGATTGAGCAAGGCTGTAATCTTATAGATTAGAAAATTACTGAGCAGACTCCAGATGACATTCATGCCAAAGGCAAACCGAGTTATCGGGGAGATATAAGCATAGAGGCGCTCTAAGGTCATCAGCCCCAGCTGATGTGGATTGCGGTACATATAGCTGCCGACAGTCGTCAGCGAGCTGTAGTCGCCCTGATTGAAGGCTAGAGCCGCATTAAAAACATGTTTGGCATCCGCTCGAATAATGCCGCTGTAGGAGGTGATGAGAAAGACTGCCGCTGCGATATAGAGCAGGCTCAATCCGACTAAAAGGTAGGGAATCTTTATCTTCTCCAAAAGCGGTCGAAGTCCGAAGAGCGCGAAAAGAAAGAGAATAAGAAGGGGATAGAAATACCAAGGGTTGACGACGAATTTGACGCCTTCTGCAATATGCAGCGGAATATAAGTATGAGAAATCAAAATCTGCCCGGACAGGAAAAGGAGGGCGATGGCTGTCATCGTCAAGACGAGAAAATAGCCTAAATTAAAAAGGATATTTGTAAATTGCCTCATGAAATATTACCCTCTACTTTCACAAAACAGCGTCCCTCACCTATATCAATTAATTGAACTGGCTGAGGATAAAAGCGATTCAGTATTTCTTTTGTTAAAATCTCTTCTTTGGTTCCCTGAGCAATGATTTCTCCATCTTTTAAGAGCAGGACATGATCCATCACAGGGGTGATTTCCTCGGCATGGTGGGTCACATAGAGAATGGTGGGAGCTTGCTCTAGTCGAGCAATGTTCTCAATCTGCTGCAAGAGCCGCTCGCGGGCAAATAAATCCAGACCGCTGGTCGCTTCATCTAAAATTAAGAGCTCGGGTGTTTCCATCAAGCTGCGGGCGATTAAGAGCAGCTGTTTTTCACCCTGCGACAGGCTGGCATAGTCTCTGCCGATCAAATCCTGTCCCCCGATAGAAACCAGCATTTCTCGAGCTTCATTCAGCTCAGCTTCTCCATATTGGCGGTAGAGGATGCTGCTTTTGTATTTGCCGGTCAGGACAATCTCTTCCGCCAGCATCCGACTGGGCAGGCGTTCAGCGATAAAAGAGCCGACAACTCCGATTTTAGTTCTCAGTTCAGGAATGGCTCCTTGTCCGAATGTGGTGCCCAGAACCATCAGTTTCCCCTTGGTTTTCCAATGTTCAGCCATGAGCAAACGCAGCAAGGTGGATTTACCAGAGCCGTTCAATCCCAAAATAGCCCAATTTTCTCCTTTTTTTACCTGCCAATTCAGATCTTTTAAAATTGTTTGACCATTCTTGACTAGCCAAACCTTTTCCATGCTGATAATGTTTTCCATTTTTATTCTTTCTTTTGTAAAATCCCCTCTATTTTATCATAAATTATGGTAAAATAACTGAGAGGAGAGTAAAATGTTTCATAAAAGTAAGTTAATGTTTTGGACTAGTGAGGTCTTACTACTGACGATTATCTTCTTTATCTGGCGTCAGATGGGAGACATGATTACGCCAGTAGTAAGTGTTATCAATACCATCTTAATCCCCTTTCTTGTGGGTGGATTCCTCTATTACATCACGAATCCTCTGGTAACATTTTTAGAGAAAAAGTTAAAAATTAAACGTATTTTTGGAATTTTGATCACTTTGTTCCTGCTGTTTGGCTTATTGACGATTGGTGTCATCTACCTTTTGCCAATTTTGATTAATCAGCTGAGCAGTCTGATTAATTCGACTCAGGGCCTCTATTGGGAAATTCAGAGTTTTGTTAATCAATTATCCAAGAATCCTTTATTTAAGAGTTTAAATATTCAATCTACCATTCAGCAACTCAATCTGTCCTATGTGGATATTCTGCAAAATATTTTAAATGGTGTTACCAATAGTCTGGGCAGCGTAGTGTCTGCAGTCGTTAATACCATTATGATTTTAATTATGACGCCGATTTTCTTGGTTTATTTCCTCGTGGATGGTCAGAAATTGCTGCCGATGCTGGAGCGGACAGTTCTCAAGCGAGATAAGCTCAATATTTCCAAACTGCTAACTAATCTGAACGCCACGGTGGCTCGTTACATCAGTGGGATTTCGATTGATGCGCTGCTGATCGGAACCTTGGCCTTTATTGGTTACAGTGTGATTGGTCTCAAGTATGCCTTGGTCTTTGCGATTTTCTCAGCTTTGGCCAATTTGATTCCTTATGTAGGACCAAGTATCGGCTTGATTCCCATGCTGATTACCTACGCTTTTACCGATCCTAAGAAAATGCTGGTTGCACTGATTTATATGCTTATTGTCCAGCAGATTGACGGGAATATTCTCTATCCGCGGATTGTCGGCGGCGTTATGAAGGTTCACCCCATTACGATTATGGTTCTTTTGCTCTTGTCCAGCAATATTTATGGTATTATGGGCATGATTGTGGCCATTCCGACTTATTCAATCCTAAAAGAAATCGTAAAATTCTTGGCTAATCTTTACGATAATCACAAGGAAGCACAGCTGCAAAAGAAAAATGAAGAATTTGGTATTATAAAAAAATAGGAGAAGGCGAGTCTTCCTCTATTTTTTCTTGCATTTTTTATGACATGAAATTGTATATTTATGCTAAAATAGTAATAATAGCATAAAGGAGGTATACTTATGGTAACACGTCGTAAATTTTCTCCGCAGGAAATAAGAAAAGATTCTTCTTATTTTTCGCCTTTGAAGACCATTGTGGAAACAGCCTTTTATGAAAATCAAGTCCAAGCTATCAAGACGGTAGAAGAAGCTTATCAACTCGCTTCAGCAGCTGCTGGAACGGTTGTGCTGGACATGCCGGTTATTCATACCAAGGAGCTAGGTCTTCCTTCTTATGCACGCGTTTTATTGACCAATTCGGGGGCTGTTGTCGGCAGAACAGCCAAGGCTAGAAGAATCTATGGCAGAGATAGCGAAGAAGATGAGCATTTGCTTTTTCTTGTCCGGAGTGCAATTTACCAAGCACATAAAAGAACCTTCTATAAGGCTGATGCTGTGGTCGGGTTAGATGAAGACTTTATGGCCTGCGCTCATCTGATGGTTCCTCAGGAAGAAATCAATAACCTTTACTCCTGGATCTTGAATTTCCAAATTTTGGATGAGGAATTTAAAAATCGACTGAAAGCGTCTAAAAAGTATGAAGAGAATGATATCTTTGTCTTTTTTGATCCTAAGTGGAAGCATCCAGATTACCCAGAAGGGCTTGTATATTTTGATACCAACCATAACTGTGCCGTCATTTTGGGCTTGAATTATTTCGGAGAGCTGAAAAAGGCCACTTTGACCTTGGCTTGGGGAACGGCTGCCAGAAACGGTTATGTTGCCTGCCATGGGGGCTTGAAAATTTTCAAGCAGAGTACTGATAAAGAGGACTATGTCGCATCATTCTTCGGTCTGTCCGGCTCAGGGAAATCCACGCTGACACATGCCAAGCATGACCATAAATATGACATCAAGGTTCTCCATGATGATGCCTTTATCATCTCAGTCAAGGATGGCTCCTCTATTGCCCTCGAGCCGTCTTATTTTGACAAGACAAATGACTACCCTACAGGTCATAGTGAGCAGGATTTCTTTGTCACTGTGCAGAACTGTGGAGTGACACTAGATGAAAATGGACGGAAAAAGCTGGTAACCGAGGACATCCGCAATGGAAATGGTCGGACTGTCAAATCGCGCTTTGCTACTCCGAATCGAGTGGACCGGATTGACGAACCCATCAACGCTATCTTCTGGATTATGAAGGATGACTCTCTCCCGCCACTAATCAAGATTAATGATCCGCTTATGGCTTCTACCATGGGCTGTACTTTGATGACCAAGCGTTCCAATGCTGAAAATGTTATTGGTCTGCATGATGATTTGGTTATTGAGCCTTATGCCAATCCTTTCCGCGTTTATCCGCTGGTGGAAGATTATCGGAAATTCCGTCGTTTATTTGAGTCAGGCGTTGCCTGCTATATCATCAATACTGGATTTTATATGGGGAAGGGCATCTCAAAGGAAGTGTCTTTAGATATTATTGAACAGATAGTAGATGGGAAGGCAGAATTTAGACCTTTCGGACCTTTGGAAGGCTTTGAATATCTTAACTACGAAGGATATGCCGTTCCAAACTTTGATTACAAGTATAGACAGCTCATCCGTGAAAGGATGCAGATTCGTTTAAACTTCTTGCTAGCTTTCAATCAGAAATATCCTAAGACAGCTCTGCCTGTCGGAGCTATTTCTCGGCTGGAAAAGGTTTTGCAGGATTTGGATTCCTGATTTGCAAAACGCTTTCTACGGAATCCTCATGCACGAATCTTGAAAATATGTTATAATCAAGTCTGATTATAATTTTTAGGAGAAGAATCCATGGAAGACCCTGGCAGTCAGAGTATTTTATTGCAAGCAATACTGCTATTCGTTTTAACTTTATTAAATGCCTTTTTCTCAGCTTCTGAGATGGCGATGGTATCGCTCAATCGGTCTCGCGTAGAGCAGAAAGCTGAAGAAGGCGATGCCAAATACATTCGTTTATTAAAAGTTCTTGAAAGTCCCAATAACTTTCTATCGACAATTCAAGTCGGAATCACCGTCATCAATATCCTGTCGGGGGCTAGCTTTGCGGACAATCTGGGGAAAATCTTTTCCTCTTGGCTGGGAAATTCTGAAACGGCGCATGCAGTTGCTAGTTTTCTGGCACTTGCGCTTTTGACCTATATTTCCATTGTTTTGGGAGAGCTTTATCCTAAGCGGATTGCCATGAATCTCAAGGACAGTTTAGCCATTCGTACCGCACCTGTGATTATTTTCGTAGGAAAAATCGTTAGTCCTTTCGTTTGGTTGCTCTCAGCTTCGACTAATCTCCTCAGTCGGATTACGCCGATGCAGTTTGATGATGCAGATGAGAAGATGACGCGGGATGAGATTGAGTACATGCTGACCAAGAGCGAGGAGACGCTGGATGCAGACGAAATCGAAATGTTGCAGGGGATTTTCTCGCTGGATGAGCTGATGGCGCGTGAACTGATGGTGCCGCGGACAGATGCCTTTATGGTCGATATTCAGGACGACACCAAGGAAATTATCCAAAGCATTCTCAAGAAGAATTTCTCTCGGATTCCAGTTTATGATGGAGACAAGGACAATGTCATTGGTCTCATTCACACAAAACGTCTCTTGAATGAAGGCTTTGTCAATGGTTTTGACAATATTGTTCTGCGCAAGATTTTGCAGGAGCCGCTCTTTGTACCTGAAACGATTTTCGTGGATGATTTGCTCAAATCTCTCCGTAATACTCAAAATCAAATGGCGATCCTGCTGGATGAGTATGGTGGTATGGCAGGTCTCGTGACACTGGAGGACTTGCTGGAAGAGATTGTCGGTGAAATTGAAGACGAAACAGACAAGGTCGCGGTGGAAGTCTATGAAATTGGTGAGAATACCTATATCGTATTGGGAACGATGACACTCAATGACTTTAATGAGTATTTTGAAGTTGAAATAGATAGTGATGACGTGGATACCATTGCTGGTTACTATCTGACGGGTGTAGGAACCATTCCAAATCCAACAGAACGCATCAGCTATGAAGTTGAAAGTCAGAATAAAAAACTGATTTTGACCAATGACAAGGTCAAAAACGGCCGTGTCACCAAGGTGAAAGTGGAAATATCCGAAATTCTTGAAGAAGATGAAGAAGCCGAGAAATAAACTCGGTTCAGATTGGCTGAGAAAGCATTCTTTTCAGTCGTTAATGTCACAATTAAGATAGATAAAAAGGTTTAAAATCATTGTTCTAAAAACGGCTCTTTGTCAATTGTAGTGGGTTGATGTCA
Organism: Streptococcus sp. Marseille-P7376; assembly: GCF_902460385.1. Taxonomy (NCBI): domain Bacteria; kingdom Bacillati; phylum Bacillota; class Bacilli; order Lactobacillales; family Streptococcaceae; genus Streptococcus; species Streptococcus sp. Marseille-P7376. Next base: position 171 of record NZ_CABPTS010000011.1, on the reverse strand, counting down.
GCTAACATCTGGAGAGGACCGAATTGGTTCTCTCCTTTTTGATAGGCTCTTTGTCAACTGTAGTGGGTTGATGTCAGCTAACATCTGGAGAGGACAAAATTGGTCCTCTCCTTTTTGATACTCAAAGTGATGAGAATTCTAGTTCTAAAGTTGTCAAAGTTCCGAAAGCCA
>NZ_CABPTS010000010.1:0-72641 GCF_902460385.1 Streptococcus sp. Marseille-P7376 | reverse complement strand
TAGTTACGACGTCTAGCGCCAAAGGACTCATCGACTTAACAAGACACCTCTACTTTAACATAACGAAAAAAGTAGTGAGTACTTTCTCCCGTCGGAGATTTTCTCACTACTAATCTTAGTATGTTTTCGTTAGAAGTTTAATTTTTTTCTATGCTTTTGATTGAAAACGGTTACAGAACCTGCTATACTAGATTTAAGAACACATTACAAAGGAGGTTTCTTATGAAAGACTCATATAAGAAACGCTTATATACTCAAGTCCTCAGTGTCTCAGCTGCAGTTCTTTTAGCAGTTTTAGTCCAAGGAAATGCTGCCGCTGACACACTCAGCCCTGCTGAACCCCCACAGGAGACCAATAAAGTCAGCACTGTCGTCGAGCAGCCTACGCCTGCAAGCTCAGAGAAAGTCGTAGAAAATGTAACTATTCCTCAAACCGGATCACCAGAGCAAACCAGCCAGCCTGAGGCTGCCCCTGAAAAAGCCGACAGCACTGTTCCAACCCTTCCTGCCACAGGAGCTGAAGAAAAAACGGCTGATGCTGCCGAAAAAGTCGACGCTTCTGCCAATGCAGAGACGCGCGCAGCTGGTAGCGAAGAAAACAAGGTTCAGCTTGCTGACAGCAAGGTTTATATGTCTGAAAAAGCTGTCATTGAAGAAACCATTCAAGAACAGGGAGCTCAAGCTGGTAAGATTACCTGGAAATTAGATAACAAGCCGATTAGTGAGTGGAAAACTTGGAAGATGGCTGATGGAACCTTCTCTGGCGACCCATTTGTCACTGTAGAGGAAAAAGCTGATGGAAATGACCTTAAAGTTTCCCTTAAATTTAATGAGCTATTTGGTCAAGACTTAAGCCTGCGGACACCAAATAATATCCGCAGAACCTACCGCAACTTTATGGGTACTCATGAATTAGTCGGAACCAGTGAAGATCTGGGCCTGACCATTCGCAAGAACATTGTTCTGCGACCTTATGAAGATTTCCATACCCATGATGAAATGCTGGCAGCTATCGAAAAGAGCCGGCAGGATGCTAAAACGGATCGTCTTGTCAAAATCGAAACGACTGGTAAAAGCGCTCAAGGACGCGATGTTAAACTTGGTATCATCAGTTCCGATCAAAAGAGCATTGACGACTATCTCAATACAACCAATCGACTCGCTCTCACTAAACCAGCTGAAATGTTAGCAGCTCTGAAAAATGGCACACTGGACTATAAACTTCCAGTCCTTATCAACAATACCCACGCCGATGAACAACCTGCTATCGATATCATCACTGGACTCTTCAATACTTTTGCGACCAAGGATCAAATTTCTTTCCAAACTACCGATGCTAATGGCAATGCTAAGACTGTCACACTCAGTGTCAAAGAACTCCTCAAGAAATTCATTTTCCTCTTTGATTTTACTGAAAATCCTGACGGAGATGTTGCCAATACCCGTGCCCTAGCTAACGGAATCGATCCAAACCGCGATACTAGCTATCAGGCCAACCCAGAAACCCGTATTGTTGCTGGACTCATCAACAAATGGAATCCAATTGCACTTTACGACATCCACGGCTTTGTCAAGGACTTCCTGATTGAGCCAGCTACTCCACCGCACGATCCAAACTTTGAATATGACCTTTTGTCAAAAAATATGCTGGAAAATGCCCACCACATGGGCCGCGCCGGTGTTGCCAATTCCAAGTATGACCACTACATCATTCCTAAACTGGACTGGGGCGATGGCTGGGATGACTCCTTCTCTGGCTACACAGGTGTTTATGCCATGTACCATGGAATATTAGGACATACCGTTGAAATCCCTGAGGGCAATCAAGAATCCTATAAAGCTGGTTATCACGCTGTCCTTGGAGGTATCTCTTACCTGTCCCAAGATCCTGATAAGCTCATGGAAATGCGCCTCAACTTCTATCTCCGTGGCATCAATAAGGTTGAAGATCCAAAAGCTGAAAATGAATTAGTCGGACCTGACGGCAAGGTTGTTGGACGGGTAAAAAATGGTCAGAAAAAATTCTTCCCTGATTATTATGTCATCCCAATGGGTCTTGACAAAGACAATGATTCCCAACAAGCCTTTAACATGATTGAATACTTCAAGAGAAATGGTGTTGTCATTCAAGAATTGAAGGAAGATGTCGGTAACTATAAGAAGGGCGACCTCGTTGTCGATATGGCTCAAGCTAAGCGTGGCTATGCCAACCATATCCTCTACAAAGGATCAAATGAGTCCGCTTGGGCTGCCATGTATGCTGAACTTTTAGTAAACTTCCCAGATATGAGAGGCTTTAAAGCCGAAGCAGTCTTTAAAGATAAACTCTTTGACGGCAAACTCGGCGAAGTTACTGCACTTCGTGCTACTCGCACCAGTGAAGTCAATCATAAAGCTCCATACTATGTGATTGCTAACACATCCGACAGCGCCGTTAAAGCTGTCAACCAAGCTATTCGCGAAGGTAAGAAAGTCTATCTGACAGAAGATGGTTATATCGTTGATACACCAACATTTGCAAATCTGCTGAACAATTATGCTATTTATGGAGACGCTCTTTATAAAGTTCCGACAGGGCAACCTTTGAAAGCTCTTAAAGTCTATGCTCCTCCTCATCAATATTATTGGGCCGGTGTTGATTCTCCTGCTCATACAGCCCTTGCACTGAAAAATCTGGGCTTTGATATTGTCGATACGCCTGAAGAAGCCGATGTCATCGTCCTTGAAAGCAATAAGTTTGATAAGTCTATCCTTGGTCTCAAACCAACAATCGTAGTTGGCGGCTCTGCTATGCAACGCCTTGAAAAACTTGGTGTCCTAGATGGATTTGATGCTGAAAGATTCTCTGGCGGCAGCGATTTTGAAGGGCTGATGAAGGCTATTATAGACGATAAAGATCCATTGACTAGTGGCTATAAGAAGAATGATCTCTTCTATTCTAATTCTGGAAACTGGATTGCTAAGGTGCCAGCTAACTTCAAGACTTTGGCTACAATTGCTGGCAGTGACTACTACATTGCAGGTTGGTGGCCAGGCAACGAAAAACTAGCCAATAAGATCGTAGCCATTTCCGGTAGTTACAAGGAGCATCCACTCTTCGTTTACGCTGGAAATCCAACTAATCGTCTGCACACCATCCACTTCTACCGTTGGATATCCAATGCTGTCTTCGGCAGCCAATTGGCTGAACTGAAAGATCCTGTTCAAGAACCATCTGTTGAAATTGTAGAAATTGTGAATCAAAAACCTCAAGCAGGTCAAGCAACCATAACAACCTACAAACCTACACCTCAACTAGTAAGCGTAACACAGCAAGCCCAACTTCCAGAAACAGGAAGCAAGGAAAACACAGCTCTATTTGCAGTCGCAAGTGTTCTTATTGCTACAAGTAGCGGCCTATTCTTACTGAAAAAGAAAGAAGAATAAAAATATTCCTCCCCTTTTCTGATAAGTAGACCTTTGCTCGTTATGCCCTCTAAACTCAAAAATCGCATGGATAAATCTTTTTAGATGTCATCCATGCGATTTTTTATATTACCTGAGCAAAGGCTCAAAAGTATTTTGAACTAGGAAACAGTACATTTTTCCTCTAAAGTTGTAAGCAGACTAAGAAAATCAGCCTGCAATCCAAGGACAAAAAGGTTACCTTGAGGGGTGTTCATGGCTATAATAATCATGTTAATTAATGTTTACCAAACCATGAAAAAGTGATTTTTCCCAATTCAAGCTATTGATGTACCTGCTGAATTGTTTTATAATAGCTTGAATTCAAAAAAGTGAGGGATCTTATGAAATTCTATTCATATGACTATGTACTGAGTCAGATTAGCCAACAGAATTGGGTTATGATTATTGTATCAGCCTTCTTGGTTTTGGTGACAGGATTTTTTGCCTTTAAGGCTTATAAAGACAAACGAGGAAGTAAGTTTCGCGAACTGTCCATTATTTCTATCTTGACCCTAGTAGCCTTCGTTCTGATTAGCATTACTAATTTCCAAAACAATCAGTCAAATGACAATCAATTCCGTAGCTCCTTGCATTTTATTGAGGTTGTCTCAAAAGAATTGGGAGTTAGAAAGGAAGAAGTCTACGTTAATACTTCAGCTACGACAGATGGCGCAATTATCAAGGTTGGCAAACAATTCTACCGGGCTATTAGCGGAACCGACCAAGATAGCTATTTATTAGAAAAAATGGAACTGTACAAATCAGACGTTGAACTCGTGGAGGTTGAAAAATAATGAGCTTTTTTATTACAATTGCAATTAAGTTATCTTTGGGACTTGTTTCCCTCGTTTTTGTCATCAATGTGACAGGTAAGGGAAATTTAGCACCAAGCTCTGCAACAGACCAAGTACAAAACTTTGTTCTCGGTGGCATTATCGGCGGGGTCATCTACAACAGCTCCATTACTATCCTTCAATATGCAGTCATCTTAATTATCTGGACCATTCTGATTCTGCTCTTAAAATGGCTGAACACCAATGTTTCCTATATCAAACATCTGATTGACGGGAAACCAACCATTATCATCAAAAACGGCAAACTAGATTCTGAAGCCTGCCGTTCAAAAGGGCTATCCGCATCAGATGTCGCTTTGAAATTACGCTCCCAAGGAGTATTCCAACTGAAAGAAGTCAAAAGAGCCGTTATCGAGCAAAATGGCCAGTTGATTATCGTAAGAATTGGCGATGAAAATCCAAAATATCCAATCATTACAGATGGAGTTGTCCAACTTGAAATCTTAGAAACTATCAGCAAGTCAGAAGAGTGGTTGACGACCGAATTACAAAAAGAAGGCTTTGAAAATGTCTCCGATATCTTCATTGCAGAATATGACAAAGGTGAAATTAATGTGGTGACCTATTAAAAATTATTTGTCATTTCGTAGCAGTTATTTGCTTTTTGTTACTAAAGAGTCTATACTTGTATCTATTATCTCGCTTGAATGAGTATCAAACCGCATCCAACTTAGATAATACACTTAATAAAGGGAGGAAATTTCCATGTCAATCGAAGAAAAATTCAACCAAGCTAAAGGTTCTATCAAAGAAGGCTTCGGTAAACTTACTGGCGATACAAAAACTCAAGCAGAAGGAACTGCTGAAAAAGTAGCTTCAAAAGCTAAGGAAGTCGCTGAAGACGCAAAAGGCGCTATTGAAGGGGCTATCGCAGGCGTTAAAAACATTATCAAAAAAGACAAAGAATAATCATCGTCTGTCGTTCTTATAAAAAAACACTCTTATCCAATGCTTTTAGCAGAACTAGGGATGAGGGTGTTTTTCTATATTGCTAAGGCATTGATTTTTCAGAATAGAACAAAAGCATCCCAATAAAGAGATGCTTGCTATAAATCTGAGAGCAATCAAATTTAAAAAGTCGAGAGGTTGTCAAAGGATTATCACTTTTCATTTTTCGGAGCTCATCTAATTGAAAAATAATCTAGTCTTCAAGCTATTAACTAACTGATTATAGCTCATAATAAGACATTATATATCGCTATCATTTTTTGATAGTTTTTTCAACTATTGGTAATATTCTACTCCTTGTTAGTATAAATACAAAAACTATTATTAGACTTTTTTTATAGCTGTTTCTACTATTGTTCCATCATCAACTATTAACAATTCTACAAAAGAAATTACTAAATAATTTATATCTAAATCATATCTTTTTTCAATTTTATTAGTATAATCGATATTCTCCTTAAAAATAATATTTTCTTCTTTGTCATATATATAAATACTAATTATAGCACTATCAGAATATCCATTTAATAAGCAATCAATAATTATTGTCGATTTATTTGAATTTTGACTATTTTCTAATTCAAGATAATTTTTTTGTAATTAATTTCTCTTCACCTTTAAAATAATTAAACAAAGTTACTAATATCAATTCATCATTACTATTTTTTTATTGAAATCTGATTTTATGTAGGTCCAATTACTGTTTAAGTGTATCTTATCTATTTGACAATATTCAAATTGATTTATACCTACATATTTATCAAAAAAATAATGCTTAGAATGTTCCGGTAACTGATTGACTCCTGTTACAGCAGAATTCTTCAACCAGCTATAGTCTACTTCAATATTTTTCATCATTTATACCTCTTGGTAATACATTTTACTTTCATATTCCTCCGTCTACTTAATGCGATATATCAGAAAAAACAGAGTCTGCTTTACCAGACTCTGCAGATGTTATTTCGTTGCTGGTTGTTGCTGTGTGATACAGTGAATATTACCACCACCATATGCAATCTCTGTAGTCTCAACTCCAACAACTTTACGATCAGGGAACATTGCTTTCACTTGTTCAACTGCTAATACATCATTCTCATCTCCATATTGAGGGAGAATAATTCCTCCATTCACTATTAAGAAATTCAAATATGATGCGATTGCAACTTCTCCTTCCTCTCTTGGAATAGCCCCTTCTGAATAATCAATCGTATCTGCATCTTTTAGATAGCATGGCTTCTTAGTAACGCACATTTTATGTACTTTTAATTTTCTGCCTTTTGCATCTGTTTGTTCACTTAGGAATTCAAACGCTGCTTTAGCTTCTTTGTAGAAAGGATGGTTTTCATCTTCAGTGTAAATACACGCAACTTCTCCAGGTTTTACAAAACATGCTACATCATCAATATGACCATTCGTTTCATATGGGTCAATCCCATCTTTCACCCAAATTACTTTTTCACAATTCAGATAATCTTTTAATTTTTGTTCAATTTCTTCTTTTGATAAATGTGGGTTTCGACTTGGATGAAGAAGACACATTTCAGTAACCATCACTGTACCTTCACCATCAACGTGAATTGAGCCACCTTCTAAAACAAAATCCTCTGTTTTATAAGAATCAGTATTGGTTAATTCACAAACTTTTCTTGCAACAAGCGCATCTTGATCCCAAGGAAAATAGAGTCCGTCGACTAAACCTCCCCAAGCATTGAATTCCCAATCTACTGCACGACGTTCACCTCTATCATTTATAAGAAATGTAGGACCACAGTCACGAATCCACGAATCATCATTTGTCATCTCTACTACTCTTATATTCTCGCAATGAAGAGCAGATACACGAGCTATAGCATTTTCAAATTGAAGAGGTGGCACACAAAGTGAAACTGGCTCAAATTCACTAATGGCTTTTGCAACATCTAAGAATGCTTTTTGAGCAGGTTTTGCTCCTAAACGCCAATTGTCATTTCGCCATGGCCATAACATCCAAATTTGTTCTTGTTCTTCGAATTCTCCCGGCATTCGAAATCCATCTGCTTTAGGGGTTGTCCCCACAATACGTTTAGACATCTCAAGTCCTCCTTTTATTGTATTGGTATTTAGTTACTATTACTTTTTGATTTTTTTCACACGAATAATAACTTCACCTAAGATAAGACAAATTAATGAACCGATAGTTACAGGTAATTTATCAGCTAATGTTACTTCGTCAAAAGATAATGGAAATGCTGTAAATAAAAGAGAGATTAAAATCATAATAATTGGAATTACAACCATGATTTTTAAAACGAAATCACTTCCTCCCACTTTAAAAGGTCGAGGAGTTTCTGGGTCTATTTTTCTCAACTTATAAAATGCTGGAAAAACTGGTATATAAGAAAGTAAGAACATAACAAGATTTAATGAGAAGAATGCCCAAAACAAATCCTGATTTGGCAATATTGGTGCAATGACTACTACAAATGTCGCAACAAAACCATTTGCTAAAGCTGATCCAATTGGCATGTTATTCTTTTTACTTCGTTTTGCAAAAAACTTTGGCATATCTCCATTTTCAGCAGCATAACATGCCGTGTTATTCACTCCTAATGACCATGAAATCATATTCCCAAAAAGAGTTAGTAAGAATAGAAATGCCATTAAAATTATAAACCATCCATTTTCTGATCCGGTCAAAAGTTTAAAGCTGTCCATCATACCACTACTAGTAGAAATTTTATCAACAGGAATCGCTACCCCAATACCAAATGCAGAAAATATATAAATACCCGCAATAACTAAACCTGCAACAATTATAGATTGTGGTATTTGTTTTTTAGGATTCTCCATATCATCCGCACACGTACAAATAACTTCAAAGCCAAGTAGATTAAAAATAATAACAGAAATAAATGATAGACTGTTTAAATCAAATGATGGTAAAAGTGAATCCAACGTAATTTTATTAGCCATTCCTTTTGTAAAGGCAATGTATAATCCCAAGACTCCGACTAATAGTGCTAATATCATTTTTATAATTGCCGCACCATTGAGGATCCATACGCTATCACTTGCTGGATAAAAGCTTATCCATATAATTAACCAAATAAATACAAGTTCAATTAATAATGTCCAGAACATCGAAAACTCAACTCCTGTAATCGTTGTCAACAACCCAGGAGTCATAACAGCTAATGATGCTAACCACAATGGGAAATTAATCCAATAATACCAGGAGGTCCGTGAGCCCCATCGGTGTCCAAACGCCTTCGTCACCCAATCATAGATTCCACCATCACCTATATAAGTAGTACCTAATTCAGCTGAAATCAATCCGTATGGTAACAAAAAAGCAATCAATAAAAATAACCACCAAAAGAATTGAGAATTTCCAATCGCTGCTACTGGAGCTGCAGCTTCTGCAACAAACACTACGCATATTACTGTTAATACTGTAGTAAATAAACTAAATTTTTTCTTTTCTTCCATTTTTTCTCCTTCCTTTAAGAGGAGAGTTGAAACATTGTTAATTTACAACAAATTGACCCTTTTTATTTTAAAAATGATTCCAAATCTGTTTTAGCTACAGATTGTTTTTCAAGATCATATGGATGTCGTTTTTCAAAATCACGAAGTAGATAAACTAAGATACCTCGCATTGAAGTCAAACGATTTTCCGCCTCATCAAAACAAACTGAATTTGGACCATCCATCACTTCATCAGATACTTCTTCACCACGTGTAGCAGGTAAACAGTGCATAAATTTACAATTTTCTCCTGCTTTTGCCATCATCTCTGAATTAACATGATATTTAGGATAGAAAATTTTCATACGTTCTTCTTCTGATAATTCTGCTTCATATAGACCGTACCATACATCAGTGTATAAGAAGTCTGCACCGGTAATTGAAGCTATATCATCAGTTACCAAATATTTACCACTTGATAGTTTACAGATTTCGTCATATTTTGACTTATGCACATCATTTAATTGGAATCCCTGCGGTCCAAAGTGAACAAATTCCATACCCATTTTCAATGTAATTAATCCTAGCGAGAAGCATACTTGAGTTGCATCTCCTACAAATACCACCTTACAATCTTCTAATTTTTTTCCTTTCGGCAAATTTTCAATAATCGTAATCAAATCTCCCAATTCTTGTGTAGGATGATTATAATCACTCATACCATTAATTACTGGTACTTGCGAAAATTTAGCCAAATCAACTACACTCTTATGACGCTCAACACGTGCCATTATAATATCAGTTAGGCGAGAAACCACTGTTGCTGTATCTTCTAGGGTTTCGTGACCCCCTAGTTGAATTTGACCGGGTGCCAAATATTGTGCATGTCCCCCAAGTTGCGTCATAGCTGTCTCAAAAGAAATCCGTGTTCTTGTAGATGATTGTTGAAAAATCATACCTAGAGTTTTATTCCTCAACAAAGGTGGATAATACCCATTTTTAATACAAGCTTTAATCTTAAGAGAGAGTTCAGCCATTTCTAAAAGTTGCTCTTTAGAGAACTCTTCTGTTGTAATATAATCAATTTTATTGCTCATAATCGAGACCTCCTGTGTTTTTATACTGTAATGATATTGCAAAATAATATAGTTTGCGATAAACTAAAAGGTGTAAACCTTATTTTTTTAAAGTTTAAGTACTAAACCTAGTATCACTCTTTTAAAAAACGTATTTCTCTTTTAAATATAAACTCTTATTTTATTACTTTTCAATAAAGTTTAGAGTTTTGATTAGTTTCACAGAACAGATGGAGGGTAAATATGATTGAAATAGTTTATATATATAATGTATTTTTAATTATACTGTATACTTTGACACTTGGTTTTGTATTGACTTATTCTTTAAATTTAGAAGAGGATAAAAAATACTTATTTTTCTTACTTGTTTTGTATCTAGTTTTTTTTATATTTGATAATCTGATCCTATCAATGACAGAAATAATCAAAGATTTCGGGAACACATACAACCAACACTTTCTAGGCGTTCCATTCGTTAAAACTATCATATATCTTGTTAACAATATCTGTCAGTTTTGGATTGTCGCTCGGCTTAGGAAAGAAACACCTTTATTAACCCACTATTGCTTTATTTCTATTACTTTCATATGGATGGCTTTTCCAATTTTAAACAATTCTCCATTAAGAGTTTTTATGTACTATTTACCCAATCAGCTTCTTTTGATTTATACTGGTATATACGCAAGACGAAATCTAACATCTTTAAATATTAGTAGTAGAAATAAAAGTTACTTAAAAGCTATTTCAAATATCGGAGTGGTATTTGGCATTCTAATTATCTTAGAAGATTTATTTGTAATTTTTAATATAGATTCGTATGACTTATTGAATCTGCGAATTCAAAATAGAAATATGTGTGAAGACATGTTTACTATTGCTGTTTGTTTGTTAATAATTAAGTATATTCTTTCTGATTGGAAAACTATTTCGGACGTAGAAGAACAGTTGGATTCAATTGATAAGTCAAAGAAGATCAACAGCCTCAGTACATTAGATTTATTCTCTGAAAAGCTTCATTTAACAGAACGTGAAAAAGAAATTCTTCCTCTACTTCTTGAACACAAAAATAATCAGGAAATTGCGGATCAATTGTTTCTTTCAGTTGGAACTGTGAAGACACATGTACACAATATTTTTATGAAACTTGAGATTACTAAACGAAATCAACTTTTTGAAGTATATAATTCCTTTGAAAACGAACATCCTGAATAATAATTATTGCATAGCTTTCCCTTCAAAAAATTAAAGACATCTGATTTTATCACTTTCAGATGTTTTTTGTATTATTCCCAATACTAAATATATTTTTTTATAATATTTTTCTGAAAATCCATCTTTCTCGAAAACTAATCTAAAATTCATTCCAACTGTATGCAATTTCTTTTTTATGACCTTATTGAAATCTTACCATATTCTAAATCAATTCTTAATTTAGAATATATTCCTATTCGATACTTCTAGACAAGCTATTCAAAATTAATCTGAACAAGAAACAATTTGTCTTTATATAGACTCTATCAATTGCCGAATGAATTCTATAAAAAACGCCATCCAGAATTTTTACTGTTTTTTCTTCAAAAATTAAGCCTCATTAAATCTACAACTTGCTAAACAAGCTGGAACGTCTATTGAACCTATTTCTGAAGCACTAACACACAGTGACACAGGAACAACACAGATTTATGTAAATACTTCTAATGTAGTTCCTATGACAGTAGGTGAATTTGCTTTAAAGTCTCTAAAATAATAAGGTAAAAATAAGGTAAACTTTGAGGTGAATTCTTCCAAAAAACACGAAAAAAGCACCCATAAGGTAAACTTTTGAGTGCTTTGAAACCTTGATATAATCGTGTTGATTAACGTTTACTAAATTGTGATGCTTTACGAGCTTTCTTAAGACCTGGTTTGAAAGATTTTTCTTTGAATAAATTTCAAAAGCTTGTAATATCAATGTTTCCACAAGTTTTCAAAACTCAAAATTTCATCCAATTCCAACTAATTTCATCTGAATGGTGTGAACTTTATCCTAAAAATACACGAATTGAGCTGATAAATACTAAAAGTTCACACCATTAGTTAAATTATTTTTTGTTACATACATTTTTTTAGATGATAGACCTCCTAATTTATTTCTTATAGCATTTGAGCAAACCTCCGTTATCAGAAAACAACCAGAAAAAAAAACCGCAAAATTAATATTTGCTTTCTGGTTGTTTTTTTATAAATTGAATTTGCAGTAAAATACTTTACTCATTTACACTATCCCTTTCTTCTATGTACTTTCTTTCATCTAAAGAAAAACCTCGTATTCATCAATTTTATTTTGTTATAGGTGAGAAAGAAGAACAAACAAGAAAAACACGGCATAAAAACCTATTCAGTTCATCGTCCTCAATCCTTGTCTGCTTCATTTTCTTTTACGAGATCTTTTTGCGAATCCTTTTCAGAGAGTTTTTGATCGATATACTTGTTAATGGTTTCATAAAATTCCTTGGTCGCTTCACTATCTAATTTTGTCGAATTATGGACTTGATTGACTTTCAATTGAACAGATTGAATACCGTAAGAGGCTTGTTTTTGGCGAATTGTTTCTAATTCTTCTTCTGAAATCGGATCTCCAACAATCGTCAAGACCAATTCATTGTTCCTTGACTTGTAGACTTGATTGATGACCGTATAATTGGCAAACTCTTTTCCTACAAACTGTTTGATCCCTTCTTTTCGCGCTTGTTCTATCGTCAGAGTAATTGCCGAATAGCTGGCTGGAAGAACCAATAATACAATCAAGGATATCAACCCAATTCTCATTTTAATGTTTAACTCTTTAAATGAACTTAAGGGAGATTTTCTCATCAAAATTCTTGTTCCAACAATATTGGCTAACATGATAAAGACACAGTTGATCAAGAAAAGATAGAGAGCCCCAAATAAAAATCGTACATTTCCATTAGCTAAACCATAGCCGGCAGTACAGATAGGCGGCATAAGAGCTGTAGCAATGGCTACTCCTGGCACAATATTGTTTGCTTCTTTTTTCCTTGACCCAATTACACCTGCTATCCCACCAGCAATAGCAATGAGAACATCCCAAATGGTTGGAGAGGTTCGTGCAATCAGTTCGCTACTTTCATAAGATAAGGGAGAAATCCAGAAATACAGAGTCGAGACAAGCAAGCTGACCAATACTTGAGTAAATAAAACCTCTAGAGATTGCTTGATTAAACGCGTATCAAAAATAGCTAAACCAAATCCCAGTCCAACAATCGATGTCATAAGAGGGGAAATCAGCATGGCTCCAATAATGACAGCTGTTGAATTCATATTTAGACCTATAGAGGCAATAAAAATCGCACACATCAAAATCACTGTATCTCTTAATCGAACATGAAGGTCATCATATAATTTCTCACGGTATTCACGTGTTGAATAGTTTCCGGTCATTGGTTACTCCTTTTATTTCATATAATCTTGTTTCTGCTTGGATGATGGTAGAGAGACTTCTGTCCAATCTTACATATTTTTAATGCTCACCTGTCATTCTTTTGAAAATTATCCTTTAAATATCCATCAATCCATCCTTAACATTATATCAAAAATTTTACAGTCTTTCTCTGAAGAAATCAATTAATCTAAAAGATAGAGAAAGGAAGTAATTTTTGTTTCCTTATCCGAAGATGAAAAAACGTTATCTCCTCTGAAAGAAGATGCCGTTTTAATCTTTAAACATGATGAGTGTGTTTGACAATCCATTGCTCCATTTTGATGTTCAACCAGAAGCCATAGATTCCAAACGTGATGATGGTTAGAAGAAACTACTTGATCCAGTTACCGAACAGTTGTGCTCCATTCCCGTCAAAGTATAGACGTTGCCCATCCACTACTGTGTGTTTGGTTTTCCAATTTTGCATCATGCAAACCGCCCAAGGTGTTGCGATCCCATCGGAAATCACACAAACATAAGGCACTAAAACGTTACTGGAAACTCATTCAACAGGAGAGCCGTAAACTCAGTGATAAACGTTTTTATCTCCCAACTTTTCGCTCACACTTGACCAATAAAGAGATTCTCGAAAACCTTCTTGCATACTCTCAAGAACTTAGAGAGCACTATGACCTCTATCAACTATTACTCTTTCATTTTCAAGAGAAACAAGCTGACCATCTCTTTGAGCTTATTGAAGAAACAATTTCTTGTGTAAATCCTATTTTTCAAACTGTTTTTAAGACCTTTTTGAAAGATAAGGGCAAGATCATAAATGCACTAGAACCGCCCTACTCAAACGCAAAACTAGAAGCTACTAATAACCTCATCAAGATCATCAAACGAAATGCTTTTGGCTTCCGGAACTTTAAAACTTCAAAACTAGAATCCTCATTGCATTGAACATCAAAAAGGAGAGAACCAATTTGGTCCTCTCCAGGGTATAATTTTCCATCAACCCACTACAGTTGACAAAGAGCCGTTATTCTCAAATGAGACAACTCCTTTTAGTTTTTATAACCTCAGCTTCTCGGTCTCTTACCTACTTTTAATAGAAAGACTACGAAGGACGATTCTTAAAGTAGTCAGATTGTGCAATATCGAAAGATTAGATGGGCTTAACCAATTTAACAACCCAAATCCAATTAAACTTCCATTTATTACAACTGTTTCTTGAATATTTCTTTGAATTAATTTCTGCAACGATTCAGATAAAGAATTCAATTCCTCGAAGAAATCTAAACGATTATCTAATAATAAAATATCACTCATCTGCTTAGAAATATCAGCACTTTCATTCATCACAACCCCAATATCTGCAAGCGTCAAGGCAGCAGAGTCGTTTAACCCGTCTCCAACCATCAAAATAGTTCGGCCAGCTTTCTGTAATTCCTGAACCAACTGAAACTTACCATCTGGTTTTAAATCAGTATAGACGTTGTCAAATGGCAGATCTTTAACCAACTCTTCTGTTCTAGCCAACGTATCACCAGTTGCCAGAATCAGTTTTTTCCCTTGGCGTTTTAGCTTTTTCAATGCAGCTTTCGCCTCGCTTCTCAAGGGAGTGTGGATACAAAACATCCCAATTAATTCTTTCTTATAAGCCAAAAACAATAAATTGTAATGAGTCTTATATTGCTCAATCAAGGCCAGCTGCTCAGAACTAATTCTTACCTGTTCGTCTTGCATTAGTACATAATTTCCAATGACAACCGATTGACCATCAATTTGCGATTTAATCCCTTTGCTTGCAACATACTGAAGCTTGCCATGCATTTCTTCGTGTTCAATGCCTTCAATTTCAGCTTGTTTAACAATTGCATTGGCAATAGGATGATAGATATGTTCCTCCAAACATGCACTTATTCTTAAAATATCTTTCTCAGTATAATCTCCGAAAGAAAGAACCTTTTCAACCAAAGGATAACTCGTCGTGATGGTACCCGTTTTATCAAACAAGAAAGTATCCACTTCCAGATATTTTTCTAATACATCACCATCTTTAATAACCATTTCTCGATTTAGACCTTCCTTTATGGCCGTAAGGTAGGCTACAGGTGTGGATATTTTTAGAGCACATGAAAAATCCACCAATAAAAAGGAAATGGCTTTTGAAAACGAACCTGTTAACAGATAAGTCAAACCAGCACCTAAGAAGTTATATTTTACAACCTTGTCTGCCATCCTAATAAAATGACGTTGTTTTGTCTTCTTACTCTCTTCAGATTTTTTCATCAGATTGATGAGTTGCAAAATACGACTGTTTATCTGATTATCAGTCACACGAATTCTTAACTCTCCTGTTTCCAAAACAGTATTCGCACATACAGAATCTCCCTCTTTCTTTTCAACAGGGAAGCTCTCTCCAGTCAAGGAACTCTCATTGACCATGCCTAATCCTGAAACCACTTGGCCGTCAAACAAGATTTCATTCCCTTGGGAGACAACTAATACATCACCTACTTGAACATCAGAACTCTTGATGCTGATGACCATGTCTCCCTGCACTAAGAAAACATCACTTTCTTTAGCAAGAAGGCTTTGTTCCAAATCTGTTGCTGTTTTTTTCAAAGACCACTGATCCAGATGATTACCCAGATCAAGCATAAACATGATGTTGCTAGCTGTCTTGGATTGGTTCATAAACAAGGACAACAAAATGGCCGAACAGTCCAAGACTTCCATGGTTAGTTCCTTGCGCGCTAAAGTTTGATAGGCTTCTTTGACATAACCCAAAGCCTGATAACAAGTCCAAATATAACGAATAGGGTAGGGTACAAAACTTCGAAACAGACAACGCTTAATCGCTGCACCCGATACAATTGAATAAGCACTCTCTTCTCTACGAATGGGAAGAGTCATCAAGTCCGAAACTTTCCCCTTATCAATTCTTTTTAAAAAGGCCTCTGCATTTTCTAATACAGAGAAGCCTTCTCTCATACGTAGAGTAAAGTGCTGCTGATCCATATAAAACTGAATAGAGTCGATCCCTTTTTCATCTCTAGCCAAGGAACGAAGATAAGCTTGAATATCCAAGGTCAGTGAAAACGAGGATGACAATCGGATATGTTGATATCCTCTGTGTAGCACTTTAAAAGACATATTATTCACCTATCAGGCTATCTAATTGTTCTTCTTTCTTTTCCTGTTCGTATAAATATTTAGCGTCTTGTAAAACATCATCACCATGTTGTTTTACAACAGAAACAGATGCATCCAGTCCATCTTTCAATTTGTAACCTTTAGCCAAGGCCTTAGAATAGGCTTTTTTAGCTTCTTTACTTGCTAAGACTTTCAAGCCAAGCGTCCCAAATGCTACCCCTCCTAAGAAGAGAGATGATTTTTTCGCAACTTTTGCGACGTTTAATACTTCTTTTAACATGTTTATTTCCTCCTTGTAACTATTGTAGCGAAAAATGACAACAAAAGCAATTGCTGATATCTGATATATAGATAAAATTCTCTATACTGATATCTAATTATATTATGATGAAAACAATATACTTTATTTTTTGATACTGTCAATAATTATGTGTAAACACTCAAGTAGAGTTACGGAGTGTTAATCAAATAAGCTTTCAAGTGTATCAGAACATTGACCAAACCCTTTATGGATTCGTTGACTTTGCTTGAAATTATAATCTTCAAACAACGTAACTAAGTAACGTTCCAGAGCCTCCTCATTAGGAAAAAGAACCTTCTTTTTCGTTTGATGTTTGATTTCTTTGTTAAGAGACTCAATGAGGTTTGTCGAATACATGCTGTGCCAAATCTGGTAGGGAAACTGATAAAAAGTTAAAAGATTATCCGTCTTCTCCAGACTTTCCATGACTTTCCTATACTTTGGTTTCCATTCGGCGAGAAAGTCCTCTAAAGCTTGTACTGCCATTTCTAAATTTTCAGCACGATAAATCATTTTAAATTGCCCCAGAATAACCGCTCTATCTGCTCGTTTCACTTTACTAGCTAGATTTCGACTAATATGAATTAAGCAACATTTGTTCACTAAACATTGTTGCTGCTATTTCAAATTCAATTTCAAAATCAGACTTCTGGTGTAAATTTACAATCAGATTATCTTTATCTTCTAATGGCTTATAATTATTCTCTTTATTTACAACTGCTCTCATTTGTAAAATAGCTTCATCTATACCAATACTGTATAAATCAATATAAAGTAAATCATTCATGATAGTTGGTGCATTGCAATCATCAAGACGGATAGGAACAAATTTCAAATCCTTATTCACACTAGCCGTTAATGCACTCTGCCACTCTCTAGTAACCATGTTACTCTTAAGAGAGTTTGTAGATAGAAAATAGAAAAAAGTAGTATATTGTTCTAGCCCCTCATTCATTTTACCAATAATACTGTCACCTGGCTGCATTGACCATCGATCATAGAAAATGCTCTTTCTACCAAATGATAGTTCTAGTTGTCTAGCAACCATATCTACTAATTGTTGGTCTTTGTGATTATAACTAATAAAAATCATAATTTTCTCCCTCCAAAAATCTAAATCTATTATATCATGTAATATTATATTCAGAACATTATTCTTAACGACTTAGTTATTTGATTTTATACTCTGACTCTCTTCAAGTTTGTTATATTCATCTAGAACATCAATCATCATTCCATAAAATTCTTGTTGTTTACCTTCATCTTGGATTTCAATAATCTTTGAGATATATTTTTGTTCTGCTTTAACAATATCTTGTACGAACTCATAACCATCATTTATCAGAACATTATACATATGATATTCTATTGTTGTTTCTGAAAAAGCATTAAGTATATACTCGCTTTCTGACATATCTATTAATAGAGTTCTAAATTTTTTCATATCGTATCTATAATGATTTCTTACAATATAGCCTAATGACAACTCTGGATCAATAATTATATTTTCTATTACTATTTTAGCAAACTTTGTTAAACGACTGTCTAAATGTTGTAAATCTCTACAACCAATACCATTCATATCGTCTTTTTTGTACTCTATAAAATGTTCTTTCAATAATTTTGTTAACGTATATTTATTTAATTCAAATAATCTGACCGTTGCTATTATAACCTCAGAATAGATTTCATCAGTTATTCTCGCTGTTTTAAGCGATTCAATAAATTTATTCTCATTTTCATAATGTGATTCAAAGTAATTAGAAAATCTGGCACTGTCACATAATGTATCTAGAGCAGCTTTTGATAAAGTAGATTCATTTTCTAAAATTATATCAACGAATAAAGCAAAATAAAAATTTCTCGCATAGAATTCAATCTGATCATCTTTACACCAAATTAATTCTCTGGGCTTAAGTTTCATATTCTTAGCTATATACTCTGCTACTGTAGCTGACATCAGAGGTTTGTTCTTATAAATAGTGTAGTTCATAATGCGACTCATTGTTTGAGTAGCTGTTTCTTTATTATCACCATAGAATGTTTTCGTATTGTCTGAGTACGAAATTTCTAATAACTGATAATAAGCTAGGGAGTTTTTGATTATATAATTCTCAATCCTTCCGATAATGTTATTAACTATATAAAATTTCGTTCTATACATATTTACCTCTTTATAATTGTTGTATGGTTTTTTTACATTATATCAAATATGTTGACCAATTGCAATACAATGTTTTTGTGATAAAATAAAGTCACAAAGAAATAATAAGTGTTTCTTTATTAGCAATCTCATATTGACGGAGAACTAGTCAATTAGAAAGAAATTAAGGTAATCAAATGGTTACATTTTTAAAACAACAACTAAGAAAAAAACGCAGAGAGCGTTTGACACATTATAGCAATACTGCGTATCAAAAATTAAGCGGTGATAGATTTTTACATAAAGTTCCTAAAAAATTGAACAAATTGTGGTACGATCCTAGCGAACTATCTTTCGTGACACTTTCGTTAGCTTATGATTCGGAGATTGATTCGATGTCTAAGAAAGATTTGATTCATTGGATTGAGAATGAGGAGCTTCTTATTACTCGCTTACAAGATACATTTACTAAAATTAAAAAAAAGAAAGAAAAAAGGTGAAATCATGGCTAAACCCAGCTGGAATAAAACATTATCAGAAGTTTTAAAGCAACAAACGCGAACTGTAACACTAAAAAGCGAAAAGACTGGAAATGAATATCAGACTGATGTCGTTCCGACTCTATATGTTCGTTCAACTGGCTCTGTCGAAAAGATTGATAATAAATATAGATATTCTGTTGTTGATACGAAAAATGACTTAGAATACACTATCAAAACCTCCAACTATATTGAAGTTGACTTTGGTAATCAATTACAATTCAAAAATGTAAGAGGTGGCGCCACATCGAATGGCGTTGGTTGGTATGCTGCTGATTCAGTAAGTCTGGTACAGCGCAATGCGTAAATATCGAAGAATTGTCCGTAATAAAAACAGTAGACTTCAAAACTATCAAATTTCATTGATAGTTTTGTTGATTACTGCTATTTCTTCAATCATCAATTTTACTCTACTAACGTCAAATATTTTTATTTCGTTATTGTTTAAGATGCCTTTTATAGTATCTTTGGTACTAATGTTTCTAGCATTCATCATTTTTGGTTTGACTTGGAGACATCGTGAACAAGTATCAACCTTATCTGTAAATTATATGAATAAAGAAGCCACAAAATTATCTAAACGTATTCTCAGACTATTTAATGATAAACAAATTACTGATGTTTTAGGATTGTCAAATTTAACCAGATTTGGTGATGAAATGCCTGAAATATATGTGTTTGTTAATAAAACTTTATCTGAAGGTTATATAGCTATTGAAAATATAGCTAATTGGGAGCGCGCGGATCGTGAAAAATTTGAACAGCGAGTCTCGGGTATTTTAGCTGGTAAATATCAACGGTTTTCCGTGGTCAGCTCTGAGCTGACTGAAGGGGACAGTTTTATAAAATTTTATTTTGAAGATACCCTAACTTCACAGCGTTTACTATTAAAAGATGATAAAGATTCATTACAACCATTTGTTAGCAATGATAGCCATGCGATACGACTATCAAAAGACTTAGTGTGGTATGCTGATATAACTGCTCATCTTTCGATTATCGCTCGTACTCGTGCAGGAAAATCAATTTTTGCAGGCCGCTATCTTGCTCAGTTGATGTTGTTGCAAGGCTGGACAGTCGAATATAACTCAGCCAAATATGACAGATACGTCAAAGAATTTGAAGGCCAAAGCGACCCTATAAAAATTGTGGAGCGCGCTGAATTTTGGTGTTCTGTTATGGATGAGCGATTAGCTGAAATCAACGAGGCTGGTAAAGAAAAGTATCTTGAAATGGACAACATACCAGATATTGGCCTGTTCTTTGATGAATTAGGTAATCTAAATGCTTCGCTCGAATCACTAGATAAAACTGATAAAAGTTTAAAATTAAATGTTCGATGGACCGCTGCTATCAATAGATTATCAGCGACTGGAGCTAGTGCTGGAATACATATAATTGCAATCAGTCAATTTGCTACAAAAGACGGATTTTTACCGTCGCTTGCTCGTGTGAACTGTTCAGACGCTGTTATAATGCTGGGCGGAGCTGCTGACTCTGCAGATGAACGAAAATACCTCATGAGCGGTTTCGCGGACATGCCCAAGCGATCATATGCCAAAGGTCAAGGTATAGCACGAATAATTGGAAGTGGCCGAAAATGGGAAAATACACCACATTAT
Source organism: Streptococcus sp. Marseille-P7376 (assembly GCF_902460385.1). Taxonomy (NCBI): domain Bacteria; kingdom Bacillati; phylum Bacillota; class Bacilli; order Lactobacillales; family Streptococcaceae; genus Streptococcus; species Streptococcus sp. Marseille-P7376. The sequence goes on along the minus strand of NZ_CABPTS010000010.1, from coordinate 51,681 downwards.
TTTGAGACACCGTGGTTTGAAGATTGAAGTATATTAAATCTCTTTTCGTGTATGACTAGCGAAGTATGTCTTATACGAAAAGAGATTCACGACGCAGCCGACGGGTCGCGAGGTCGGTCAGCTTTTCAAGCTGAATGCTATTTAACTTTTAACTATTCCAACGCCTGGGCACGGCACAGGGCTTGTCAATGTGCTGTGCTAGTTAAAAACTTAGTCAAATCAAGATTTTTGACTGATTTTTTGGGAAAATCTTCTTGATTTGACTGAGGAATAGTTAAAAGAATAATTAAAATAAAGAAAGTTAATTATGATAAAACAAACAAATTTAACCGCTATCATGCTAGTCCAACAATTAGACGATGAATATTGGCTAGATTTTGACACAAAACCTCTTGAAGACGCTAGGGACGGTAATTGTCGACCATTGCTTGAAGCAGTTATAAAGAAGCTTAACAATAATGATATTCAAGTTGTAGAAGCTCATGGAATCATTCATGATAAAGATGAACTTCTTCAATGGAATCAAGAAAAAATGGAAAATGAAATCGTTTTGAAAACTAAACATGTTCATTTTTTGCTCAAATTTAGCAGAGGTGCTTCTTTAGAAAAACTAGCTTTAACAATTGGTATTGAACCTCAATATCTTGAAAAGCTAAAATCAGGTCGATACGGTTTTGAGAACTGTTTAGCTTATCTAGTACATGCAAAAGACGAAAGTAAATATCAATATAACGCTAATGAAGTAGTTACAATTTTAGGCGAGGATTATTTGAGCATCTATAATCGCCGAATGCAAACCTGGATCAAAGGTCGTGCAACTAAAATTGCTAAAGAAACAAATTTTAGTGTGGACTGGTTAGTTTCTGAAATTCTTGAGGGTCGAATTACAAAAAGTAATATTCTTCTAACCAATGAATACTACACTATATACGGTCAACATAAACGAAAAATCAATGAGGCTCTTGAGACAGTGGGCGAACGAAAAAGTTATCAAGCAATTACAGATATTGAAAACAATAAATTCAAGAAAACAATAATTTTCATAACCGCAGAAAGCGGTAAAGGAAAAACAAGATTAAGTAAAGAATTTATCAAAATAGTCCAGACAGTCGCGAAAGAAAATGATCAAACCTGGGAATCGTGTACCACTGCTTCTACTAATGCGTTTGATGAGTACAATAGCCAAGATATACTTTTCCTTGACGATTTACGAGGCGAGAGCTTAACTGTATCTGACTGGTTAAAGCTTCTTGACCCTTATACCATTAGTCCCATTTCAGCGCGTTATCATAACAAAATGGGGTCAGCTAAACTCATCATAATCACCAGTACAAAAGAACCGATAGAATTTTTTAGCGTTGCAAAAGGAAATATTCTGGAAGATATCGGACAATTTGTCAGAAGAATTGATTTACTAGTAAGTTTAGATAATGATATCCAAATTTCTGAACCAACAAAAAACGAACAAAAAGCAAAAAATTTAAATTTTAGCTTTCTCAGAGGTCAGTCATTCGTTTTTTCTAAATATGAGAAATTTAATAAAAATAATGCAATGAAGAAATTAGTTACAACAGTTATTGAAAATATGAAATGGAAAAAAAGAAAGAGCTTGTTTTCGCTACCGACCAAGACAACGAAGACAAGCTCAATAATCAAACGAAATAGTAACAGAACTACTACTTCATGTTGCTATTATCTCAAATTATACTGAATTTTACAAGAGGTAAGCAGAATGCAAGTTATTCTTCCAGATGAACAAGTTCATCAAATTCAACTTTTAATTTCCGAATTGATCCAGAAGGAAATTAAAAATCGATTAGAAAATAGTAATATTGGTAGTCCGTTTTTAAATAAGAAACAAGCCTGCGACTATTTAGGAATTTCCAACAATACTCTTGATTCATGGATTCAAAAAGGGCTTCCTTCTATCAAAATCGGAAAAACTGTTCGCTTTAATAAAACAGAAATCAATCGCTGGTTACAAAAACACTAGCATTTCTACCGTGGTTTGTTATAATAAAGCCACGGTATTTTTCTAGCTCAATTCAAAAGGAGAATACTATGTCTATTTCAAAAACTAAAAATGGAACCTATCGCTTACGAATCTACATCCCAGAGGAAGTAAAGTCTTCACTTGGAACTAATAAAAAAGTGATAGAAAAACGTTTCAAATTAAGGAGTGAAGCCAAAAAATTCGAACTCGAACTACAAAATAAAATTGATAATATTCTAAATGGTGGAAGTGAATCATTAAATAATAGTGGTGCAATCCTTTTTTCAGATTTTTATCACAATATTTGGTGGGAATCCTATAAAGCAGGACAGACAACCTCTACTACCAAACCACCCTCACAAGCCACCATTACCGGTACAGGAATTGTCTTTAGAAAGCATATTTTACCTATGTTTGGGAATTACTCAATTGAATTTCTTAACCAGAATAAGCAAGTTGTATTGAATCTGCTAACTCAAAAAGCTGAAGAATACGCAAACTTCAAGGTTATCAGAAGTTATGTCAATTCTATCTTTGATTGGGCTGAGGAATTAGAATATATAGAAACTAATCGCCTATCTAAAACAATAAGCCGTATCAAAGCAACTAAGAAAATTAAATTACAAGAAGCCAAAAAGGATGAAGACTTGTATCTATCACAAGAAGAGCTTCAAGCATGGTTCACAGCATTTGAGGAAGACTTGGGAAACGATAAACTCTTATTCAAAGACTATGTACTGTTCTATACAACCTTTTTCTTAGGGGATAGAAAATCAGAAAGTTACGCCCTACAATGGAAACATGTCAATATCAATAAACAAGAAATTCAATTAGTTCAAGCCTTAGATAAATATAAGAATGTCAAATCAACTAAGGGAAATAAAAAAACAACATTCCAAATTCCTATTGAATTAGCTAACTTGCTTCAAGAATGGAAAAAGCAGCAAAAAGCCGAACTAGCCAAATTCGGAATTATCCAATCTGATGAACAATATATCTTTACTTATATCGATATGAAAGGCAATGTTAACAGCCCTCTACATTCTGACTATCTCAACAACAAGATGAAATCAATCAAGCGCCGTCATCCAGAACTTGCACATGCTACGCCACATAAATTACGCCATACTGGAGCAACATTAGCAAAACAAGCTGGAACATCATTAGAAGCTATTTCAGAGGCTCTTACGCATAGTGATACAATTACAACTAAGACTTATGTCAACACTTCAAATGTGATTCCAATGGCTGTTGGAGAGATTGCTTATCGTTCCCTAAATAAATAATGGTGTGAATTTGGTGTGAAAAGTGGTGTGAATTTTGCTAAAAATCACCAAAAAAACACCCCATGGTGTGAACCATGAAGTGTTGTAAATGCTGTATTGTAGCTGGTTCTTAACGTTTAGAGAACTGGCTAGCTTTACGAGCTTTCTTAAGACCTGGTTGGTGGCACCTACATCTCTTTAAATACTAAAAGCCTTTATTTCTGCACTTCTATCACTATGCACTTTTCACTTTATGTTATATAATTTCAAATAATTTCATTTAAATAAGGTAAATTTCTCAACACTTCAAAAAATAGAATACTGGGCTAGAGGTTATCTTACTAGACAAGATGCCTTTTTTATTTTGATTAAATATAAAGTTGCTTAAAACAAAAAAATTGAGAGTTGGCAGGGCTTTGTCACTTACTTAATAGCATTGAAATTTTAAAAATTGACCAAAAATAATGACAAGACACACTAATTAAAAAATTTAAAGTTCCCAGATAAGAAATTGAGGTTGGGATGTTATACCCAGCCTTGTTTTAATATATTTGGAAAAATAGTTTGACACAGTGATTGGACGAAAGACTTAGGATTGAATAGTTGAAAGAACCTCAGTATCTGTCGCAATACTGCTGAAGGGCAAAGTTTTCTTGGACTGATACTGCTCTGTCTCTTTTATAATTGTGAATACAGATTTTTTAGGGTGATTAATCCTTCCTCCAGTTCTTCTACAGTGTCTGGAGAGCGAATGGCTATACGTATGGTTGATTGCTCTATCAAACTACCCGTAAAGAAACGTTCTGCACATAAAACTTCAATCCCCTCTTGTTTGGCAAGCTTCTCAAAGAACATAGCTAATAATCAAGAGCTATGGAAACAAGAGCTAGCAGCTTATCCATTTCATGAAGATGAAATAGTTATACTAGATGGTCATTTTACGCTTTTAGATTCATTAGGACAGATAGTTGAACTTCCATATTCTACTTTTGATGGTTTAAAAATTAATAGAATCATTTTAAAGATAGAAGTTCCTTCCACTATTCAAAAGCGATTGATGAAGAGGGATAACAGTCATTGGGACAAAGATTTGATTGATTCTTTTCAAGCCAGAGAACAAAAGCGAGTAATCGAATTTGCTCGATTAGAAAAGATTCCATTATTCGTTTATGATAATAATTCAAAATTGGAAGAATTAAAACAATTTCTTCTTTAGAATAAAAATAAGCAAGAGTTGTAGCTACTACTTGCTTATTTTTCATATCGTATCATAATTGTAATATTTTTCTAGTATAATATTATAAAAGGAGGTTTGGAAAATGAAAAAATTACTTAGTCTATTACTTTTAGGAATTGCTACTATATTTCTAATATCTTGTTCCAAGCAAAATACTCTTGACGGAGAATATTATAACCAATATGATTATCTAGTACTTGAAATTAAAGGAAATCAAGGAACATATCATGAAAATCACAATCATCCGATAACTAATGTAGATTCTCAAAATAAAACATTTACTTTTTCAGCTTCTGGAAGAGAATATGTTGCAACCTATGATATTAAAAAAGATGGGACTTTAACATTTGATACAGGAAACTTCCTAACAGGAGGAAATAAACAAACAGTTTATAAAAAAAATAGTGAAGCCTATAAGAAAAATATAAAAAAATGACTTAGAGATTTTCTCTAGGTCATTTTCTTGTTATTAAAAGGAGTTTCACATGCCATTTGGCTTCTACTTCTGTCAGTTGTTACAATAAAGGTTCGTGTGGATTAGAAATATACAAATCAAAATCATCAGACAGTTTGAGTATCAACTTTAAAAATAATTCCTTTTCTATTAGCTATGCTTTTAAATCGTTCTCTATTTAGTTCGTAAATTTCGTAGTAATTTTTTCTATTGCCTGTATCAAAATCGAGTGAATTTGTATAAATAGTATTGCCTCTTATCATTCTCATTAATTCCCAATATTGAATGAACTCGTTATCAGGTAGCTCATCAATCAAATGTTTAACATCATCTTCCTTTTCTTTGTATCCATCAAAAGTTCTAGTTATTAGAAAGTATATATAAGGTTTATATTTCTCAGAAGATAATTTTTCTTGATTATGAAGCATTTCATTTGATTCTTTTGTTAACAAAGAAATATCCTTTATATCTTTTTTGCGATTTTGTGAGGAATGCATAGTTTCAACAAGACGAATTTCTTCGATATCTTCATCCAAAAGCAACATACCAAAATCCTTCAATTCGAGGTAATATTTTGGATAAAATAAAAAAATATAATCTATCGTAATTAGCTGTTTAACATCAACTAGTTCTCTCTTTCCTCTTTTAAAAAGTTCATAATTTAATAAATCAGAGAATACTTTCAAATACTGCCCCTTTTTCATATATCCTTTTATCTCTCTTTTTTCGTTCTTCCTGTTTCTGCTGACTGATGAGCTTTTTCCTTTTGTTTTGTAACTGCTTGATTTCTTCATCTGCCATTAAGATTTTTTCTTCAATGTTTTTCATTTTCTCGTTTCCTCCCTTTCTAATTTTGAGTAAAGAAAAACAGTAAACCTTTTTTGATTTACTGTTCCTGTGGTAATTTTTATTAAGTTGTTAGTTCTACAAACTGGGATTTATCGAGCCGAATTTATCCACTGCTTTAGTTCCTCCGATAAGCGCTCATCAACATCAATCCTCGTCTGCTTACACTCTTTAGGATACTGCTTTGCCTCCTTAAAAGCCATGCTGATAAACAGCCCGGAACCCACAGGAAGAATGCCTGTTAACATGGTCTGCGGAAAAATAAAATGCGTTCCATGTTCATAGGTCATGAGAACTACACTGTTATCCGCGTCCCTTTCTTTCAGCCTGTTTTCCATTCTACGAATGTATTTACAGGTATCCCAAAGTACATCATCCTCCGCACCAATCAGCAGAATGCGACCCTTTATATTCTCCACCTTTATTTTCTCGGCTTCCTGCACGGGATGCCTTTTCTCCGATTCATCGAACAAATCGCGACTGGCAACCATCGCGCCACGCCGTTTGGTTTCCTCAGATATTTTCTGCCAGTATTCCGGATGGCGATACGCATAGGGCAGATAAGGAAGCGGCTTACCGTGATATGAAACAGATGACTCTCCGTCTCCCGGACGTTCGTGAGCCCCGTCTTTCCCATCCTGATAAAAACCTTCCATCACAAAATCAGAAGGAGAAATGGCTATCGTAAGCGTTATTTCCGAAAAGCATGACGCTGCGACAAGCGCAAGCATACCAGTTGTCGAGGCACCCATAATACCGATTTCTTCATTGCCCATCGTCTTCAGAAATGCAAGTGCCTTCTCAAAACGTTCGAGTGGATAGTTATGGTGACCGTAATCTTTTGGGGCCGGTGACATTGTGAGGACGTTCAGACCTTTCTTTTGAAGCCATTTGACGCCACCCTTTGCCATCATGTCTTTTGTATCATCACCAAGCATGGCAATCATGCAATATTTACTGCCGTTCGGATTCGGCCAGTATACGCCGTTATATCCATCTTTCTCTATTGTTTTGATTTCTTTCTTCATGGGAAAGTTTCTCCTCTTCAACTTCAAATTTGTTTATCTATATTGACTAATATTATAGCATTTTTTTTCGATATTTTTCTACTGTCATATTTCTCTACTCACTACTATTTACCCTTTGAATGTATAACTTTGAACATTTTATCTTGAAATGTTTCCTTACTCTTTTTATCAAAATATATCTCTGTTACAAAGGTCTATATCCTCATTGGTAAACATAAGAGGATTTTTAACCACTCTTTCTACTATCAAACCTCTTTGTATGAGCCTGTGATTTCTTCTTTTTCGTTCCTTTTCGTTTGCCAGCTTTTCTAATTTTTTGCCTTGATTTTGTAATTGTTTCAGCTTTACATCGCACTTTTCTCTTTCTTCCTGAAGTTCAGAAATTTGTTCTTGTACTTCCTGTAATGTGTTCTCTTTCTTCATTTCTCATTCCTCCCTTTCAATTTTTCTCAAATAAAAAAAAAACAGTAAACTGTTCCTTTCAATTCACTGTTTTCATATTAGTTGTTAGTTATATAAGCTATAATTTACCTATCGCAGTGTGTACTTCATGATGGCAACCAAAACGATAACATCACACTTTCTCAAATATCAAGATTTTCTGTGATAGTTTGTGAGCAATCGGCAACCAGTTAATAAGCTTAAGCACTGGAAATATAGCAGACATCCCCCTCGTAATATCATCATCCTTTACACTACGGAAACCTCTTGCAATATCCTTAATATCATCAAAGGAATCCGCTCCAAATATAAATTTTGCTCCTGTTTTTTGTATGGACTTTTCAACATTTTCTTTCGCCACCCACCTTTTTGACAGGCACTCCATAAGAACATAAGCATTGTCAAAATTCTCTCGAATAATTCTGAGCATTTGGGCATTGTCTTCCCTTGTCAAGTACATTGACAAGCCCTCAATGATAAACAGAATGTTCCCATCTGCTTTTATTTCTTTTGCCCACGCCGAATCCGTTGCTGAAATACCGATGTTTGAAACTCTGCCGGATTCTGCAAAAATCTGATTTCTTACTTCAATGGTTTCAGGCAGATCCACATTGTACCATGTGATTTTTCCGTTATCCATGCGATAAAATCTCGTGTCAAGTCCACAAGCAATATTTACGACTGTACAGGTTGGATTTTCGTCAATAAACTCTTTTACCAGTTCATCAAATACAAGCGTTCTTGCAATCACGCCATAACTCATAAGGGAATCATTTGTGGCGACAGTAAAATCGTAATCAATTTTTTCAACCAATTCCACCGCTTTGGCATCATAAAATTTATGTCTTTTGCTCTTGGAATATTGCGCTCTTGCATAAAAACTCTGAAGCATCGTTTCCGCAGCACCGTTCAAAACAGGTTTTATTTTTTCTTGTATTTCCATTTCTCCCAAATGTAAACACCTCCTACATATTTTAATTTGTTAGTCTAAGCTAACTAATATTGTATCACTTAAAAAGTATTTTTTCTTGTTGCCTTTGATAACATTTGATGACTTCCATAAAGAACGGTTAAGCACTTTTTTGATTTACTGTTCCCATGGTATCTCTTATCAAATTATTAAATTAGTTTACGCCAGTCTAAATTTATCTTCCTAAAAATCCAACCAATAAAGCCTGAATCGTAGCTATAATTGGTATAAACAAAAATGGAACTAATAAAAAATGTTCTTTAACTGCCAAATGTTTCATCCAATTATTAAATTCATAATCTTTGTGTCCCTCTGTTCCGGGGATGATAATCTTTTCTTTATATTTTCCTTGAAATAATAAGCAATCTAATAACAAAAAATCTCCTGCATTTAATATGCTCCACTGAATGTATCCCATCCAAAATATATTCCAAAAGCCAATAATTCCCGAATGCAAAAACCTTACCGTTGAATAAACAAAACAAATCCCAACAATGATGATGGTAAGTATCGTGTTTATCTTTTTTTCTCGCTTTGTCATTGGTTCAAGTGCAGCCTTCTGAATGGCTTTAGGATAAGAATCAAAAAAGAATCTTGGATTAATAAGTACAAAAGAAGCCACTGTACCATTAAAAATAGCTGCTATAGCAATTCCGTCGAGAATTGCTTGTATTAAATCCATAAAATCGTCCCCTTTTTTACCTTTAAATTCATCTTACTTACAAGCCTAAATTTATAATACTAAAACAGCTTACAAATATACGACAAAAGAATTGAGCCAACAACTATTCCAATGATCTGAATTATATGGTCTCTTTTATTGTAACCAAAAAGTTTAGGAGTAAGCACATTTGCAACTTCCGGATAATATTTTTCAAAAAAACTGAAGCCACGATTACAAAGTAATACCCAGTCAAAGAATATAATATCAAAGGCTTTCAGCAAAAGAAGTATCATCAGAAATCTAATGAAAAACTAAATGTAAGTAAAGTTATTTTGAACACCATCCACTGCACCAACGATAATTGAACTCCCCATAAATAGTATGGCAATAATAGCTAATATCCATCCAACTAAACTCTGACCACGAAAGCGTTTTTCCTTTGGTTCAATAACATCAAACACTTCTTTAGGACACGAAGAAAAGAAGTCTTTGTTTTGAATAAATCCAACTCCTGCCCACAGCAATAAGAACAATCCAATCATCATAATAACGGCAAGCAGTATCGTCATATACATAATTATCAATCACCACACAATATCCACTTTTCTTCTGAAAACTACCTGTAGAATATTACAAGAGAAAGCCGTCATTTCTATCTCCCCTTATTACGGCATATATATTTCTTCTTACTTCCTTTGCCTCAGGTAAAAATCCTGCCGCCGCCCAAGCATGCATCATTCTTTCTCCTATGTATGTTTTCATAACCACGCCATCCATTTTAGCTTTTTCTTTTGCCTCCGGCAGCTCTGCTATCAACACTTCATAAGAACCATAAATGATATACATGTCAGGTAGCCCCTTCCATGAGTACTCAATTGGCGATTTCATATATTCCACATTATTTAAATTTATTCTTTGCATTACTTGATCTTGTTCTTTCATGTAGCAAGCCGGAATAATGCAATCAAACTTATCAAGTCTCTCCATCTCTTTCATCTGTTCTTTAGTTGGAGGAATACGAAAGGTCGGAGAGTGCATAATCAATCTTTTTGGCATTGATAATCTCATGTCGTTTTCAAGAATATGCAAACATATATTTTGTGCAAGGCTTGCTCCACTTGATAAACCAAAAAATATAATATCATCTGCATTAAACGCCTTAAGTGCCTCGCTATAAACGTTTAGACCTGCGTCGATAATTTGCAAGCCAGTTGCTTTTGGAAAAAGCGGGTACCATACAAGCCAAACTTCAGCCTGACTTTGATTAGCCATATCTTGAGCAAACTCAAAATCACCGGAATCTCCCGGAATGGTATATCCACCACCAAAGAAATATAATACAAGCCTATTTGCCACTTTATTTTTTGGTTTGACGGCATAATACAAAGTTCCGCTTGTACACTTTTCTTCAAAATCATAAGATTTATGAAGTTTTTCAAGAGGGAGTTTAGATTTCTGTTTCTTTTCTTGTTTAGCAAAACATTCATCCAGATTTTTTATTGCTTTTTTCATCATAGGTTTTACAGTATGACGAAATAAAAATTCCGTTAATTTATATTTAACACTCACAATGCATACCTCCTTAATTCCAAAAATGGCAAATTATTTTATTTCTTAACTTCCATTAAATCTCTGAATTTATTAGCCATTTTCACAGGATAAAGACTTGCCATGCTACCATGTCCCATGTTTTCAAATTTAATAAACTCAGTATTTGGAAAGTAAGTTTTCATATATTTGATATCCCATGCACGGGCTTTAGACTCTTTATCACCATACCAATATTGAATACGACCGCTATGTTCTGACACGTTCTTTGGCATAACATAGTTGTTGCAAGATTCAAATGTTCTCCATATCGTTTTATAACTAATAAAATTAAGGACTTTAGCAACATACTTCAATTCCTCTTCGCTGTATTCATCTGTAGAAAATGATTTTTCAAGAAGCTTTAACCCTCCAATTTTACCTATAGAAATCATAAGAAAATCTCTTATGGCAATCATTCTTGTAACAATCCAAGGAAGCTGATATGGTGTTATTGCTCCATCGCAAATAATGTTCCTTATTTTAATTCCGTGATTGGAGAACATTTTTAAAGCGATAGAACCGCCCATAGAGCAACCATACAAAAGATCAACTTTCTCAATTTTATGTTCTTTCAGCCATCCTAATAAATTATCGGCAATTTCTTCTACACTTGTAAAATTTTCGTTTGGATTTTCCTCATCATATCCGGGAAGTGCAGGAACAATAATATGATACTCTTCTTTAAGTATAGATAAAATGTATTCAAAATAGTCCCACATGACTAATGAAGGATGAATCAACACAATTATTTTATTTTTATCAGCTCCAAACTCATGTATGTTCACTAACTCTCCTCCAAAATCCCAATTTTAATATTACTTTTTATAAGCAATCATAACGCCGATGGGTGCAAGCCCTACATGTATCAAATTCATTTCAGTTGCCCTGAACCACAAGCAAGTTCAAGTACGTTCATATTTCTATTCAAGTAAGGACGAATATACTCACAAACATTATCATAAACTCCTTTATCCTTCTTCATAAAAGGAGCGTACAGCTTGGCGAATTTATTCCAAAACTTTTTATTGCTTTTATCATTCACTGCTAACACCCTCTTTTCAACAATATGTTTTAATCAATCTCAGCTTTTATCATTTTGCAATACTCTTCTACATTCGTTGTTATCTTTGTACAATGGTTTTGTCCCTTCCATATTCTTAACGCTGCATATGGATATTCTTTTGAAATAACTCTCTTTGCATATTTTAAATTAACTTCTTTGGATCCATAACAGAATATGCACCTCTTTTGTTCTGCTTCTGATAACTTCGGAAGATCTACAAATGCACAATCATGGCAGATATTTTTAATGCTTTGTTTATCTATTCTGATTAGATTTTCAGTCATCATTCGTCCCTTTGTTTCTCCATATATGCTTATAATTTTTCTATTAGCTGAGTCACTATTTTTAATAGCTTTTTTTCGTTCATATAGAACAATATTTCTTATGATAAACTCTAAAACACTCGCATTTTGACATAAACTACAGCCCTCAAATAAGGCTTTAACTATCTTTATATCCTTATGCTTTAATAATTCCAATAACACTACTCCACCTATTGATGCTCCAAAAGCAAGAGAAACTTCAGCAATATCATTTTCTTTAAAATAATTGTATAAATTCTCACTTTCTTGTTTTACCGACAAATACTTCCTATCTATCAATTTACCATGAGCAGACAGATCCGGAATAATGTATCTATACTCATTTCCAATATTATCGGCAATTAACTTTTTCATTCCCTCAGCAGAAGAAAGCATCGGATGTATGAGTAAAACTATTTTTTCTTTATCTTTATTTATGTCAATATATTCCATTTTGAACACCTCACAAACGGAAGTTAGTCTACATTAACTAATAATATTTTATCATTTTTAAGCCATTTTTTCTATATCGGCTTTTCATGTTGCTTAACAGTATTTTGCAAAGAAAGGTTAAGCACCTTTTTTGATACTTAACCTTTCTTCTTTACGAATTAGAGATGTGATTAGCTGATAAAATTCATCAATAATTTTTTGTAAAAACTTTCCGCTTTCATCATCACTTTTAGCAATCTTTTGATAGTCTCCTACAAATATTATTGGAAGTTTTCCATGTAGTATGTTAAATAATTTATAGGCTTCATTCTGTCTATCAGTCGTGATTCTATCAAAATCATCAATTACAAGCACCTTATTATTTGACAAAAATTTTGGCAAAAGACATATATACATTGAATCAGATTTTACTTTTAAAAGTTGATAAACCGTAACTATTAAAGCAATTATAGTGCTAAGTATGATGAGAAAATTGTGAAAATAAATTGGTAGACCTAAAAAGATTAATAAGTCCTTTAAATAACTTAGTAATCCTAAATTTATAGCAGGAGTCATTAAGACACTAGTAACTACTGCAATCACAATTAAAAATCTAAGTAGATAATATAAAAATGGATGTAAGAGACTAAAAGCTATCGCAGTCACACTTCTCTCATCATGTGCTTCCCAAAGCTTTAAGTAAATAAATTTAGTGCTTTTTGCTTGCCCTTCCACTTTTTTTAGGAAAGTTGTTTTGCCACTCCCCCATACACCATTTAGAAAAAAAGTTTGAAAGATATCCTCTTCTGTATTTTGCAATTTTTGTAAAATAATCTTAGAAAATGTTTCTTCAGCAACTTTTGTTGAAACTTTATCAAATCTGATTTCTTTCATATCGAACTCCTATTTTAAGTATCGCTTTGTTAATATTAGTATATCATATACTTTTTAATCAAAGAAAAAAAGAAACAGCTAGTAACAATATATTGACTGTTTCAAGGAGACTATGAAAAAGAAAAGTTTTAGCATTATTTATAATATATAGGTGTGGGCTTAAATAAGTCCTAACCTACCCAAACGGCTAGTTTGTTGTCCTATATACTGAGAGGTCCTGACGTTTTTATTCCCAGATTCTAAGGCATTTGAAACTGGAAGTAATGAAAAAGATAGTTAGTATCCTTCTATTTGGCTTAGCAACCATATTCTTAATACCATGCTCAAAACAAAAAAGCCTTGATGGGGATTATTATTGGATTAGTGATAATCGAAATGAAAAGATTATGACAGTGGAACTGTTGAGAGTAATGGGGATTCACTATCACTTTAAATACAGATAAGAAAACTTTTAAACTTCTTTTGGAACAACTGAAAACTATTCTTATAAAGATGGTGTTTTTACAGCTAATTTAACGGGAGTTAAAAGAGAATACTATAAAAAAGATAGTAACGCCTACAAAAAGGCTCTGAAAAAGTGGCTCTATAATTTCTGTAGTGGGTAAATCTACTACGGAGATTATGGAGCTTTTTCAGTGTATCAAAAAAGCTCCATAAGACTTATAATGAAAAGCGACTAAACAACTCATTAGGAAGACCTTATGGAACAACTTAAGAATACCACAGAACTCATCGGATTAAAAGACAAAAATATCAAAATCAAGACGGTTTTTAAGGCTGATACCCACATCACGATTGAGGCTAGCCTAGACTATCAGCCTCCACTCTGCCCTCATTGCCAAGGACAGATGAGCAAGTATGACTTTCAACGAGCTTCTACTATTCCAATCCTTGACGTCCAAGGCATGCCAACGGTCCTCAAACTCAAGAAGCGACGCTTTCAATGTAAAGGCTGTCGTCGTGTAACAGTTTCTGAGACCAGCTTAGTCAAGAAGCATTGCCAAATCTCGAAGCCTGTCCGCCAGAAAATCACACAATACCATACCGAAAAGTTAACTAATACTGCCATCGCTAAGAGACTCCACCTTTCAGTATCTCTTATCCAACGTCAGCTGGAAGCTTTCACCTTCAAGGAAGACTTTTCTCGTCTTCCTGAGGTTCTATCAGTAGATGAATTTTCTCGGAACAAGGGACAACTGGTCTTCATCGCTCAAGATTTTGAGACTAGAAAGATTGTCACTCTCCTTGAAAACAACCGACAAACCACCATCAAAAACTACTTTTATCGCTATCCTAGAACTGTTCGTGAGGCGGTTAAAGCCGTTACTGTGGACATGTCTGGATCTTACATTCCAATCCTAAGACCCTTCGCTCTCCTATTTTTAGGCTCAGGCTGAAACAGTCTCTCCCCAGACTGTTTCACTCCCCAAAACTAAAATCGTGCTTGACCGCTTCCATATCGTCCCACACCTTGGCAGAGCTATGATGAGCACTCGAATTACCATCATGAAGAGCTTTGATAAAAAGTCTCTCCCTTATCGAGCTATGAAAAATCACTGGAAAATACTCCAGAAAGACAGTCGCAAACTCTCTGACAAACGCTTTTATTCACGAACCTTTAGGCAAACCTTGACTCCGAAAGAAATTGTTAAGAAAATTCTAGATTTATCGGACGAACTCCGCTATTATTATGAGCTGTATCAACTCTTATTATTCCATTTTCAAGCGAAGAATACCGACCATTTTATGGCGTTGATTGACGACAACCTTCCCTTTGTCAATCCTGTATTTACCACTGTCTTTAAGACCTTCAAGAAATACAAATCCTACATTGCAAATGCCCTGGAACTTCCTTATTCTAACGCTAAGCTAGAAGCCACTAACAAACTCATCAAGGACATTAAGCGTCAAGCTTTCGGCTTTCGAAACTTCAAGAACTTTAAAACAAAAATTCTCATCGCTTTGAACATCAAAATAGAGAGAACCAATCTGATTCTCTCTAGATGTTAGTGATAAGTCACCCACTATAGTTGACAATGAGCCGAAAAAGTATGGTTACGACAGATAGAAAAAATGACTTAGAGATTTTCTCTAGGTCATTTTCTTGTTGTTAGAAGGAGTTTTGCATGTCGTTTAGCTGCTACTTCTGTCAGTTGTTTAGGATTCCAAGCATAGTTAATGGACTGTCCTTTGTCATACAAACCCCAAACCTTAAATTTTGGATAACATTGTTTTACCAAAGAGATGAATTGAGTATCTGCTAGCTCTGGTAAGTCAATATCTGAAATGAAATTTGATTGATTTATTAAATAGTTGAACTTATCTAGTGCACTAGGTTCAAATTCATTGTAATCAGAGATGATATAGTCTTTGACTTGGTCAAAGTAACCGATGATGTGTTTGTTTTTTCTGGTTAGGTAATCTTCTACAATTTGTTTTGCAGATAGTCTATTGATGTCTAATTCAAAATTTAAGAAGTCTGTCAAACGAGTTTTGAGAGCTTGAGCAGAAACTTGTAGTGCTACTTCTACCTCTTGAAAAGCCATTTGCTGGTAAAAAATCTTAGTCAGAAGCACAATATCAGGCATTAAAAGAAAAGCTGAGTAAAAATTAGCCTCTCTTTCTTGTAGAGAATCATCATGAAAATCAGTGAATACTCGCCCACTGTGATGTAATAAGATGTGCCCTAATTCATGACATTTTGTAAAATTTTGACGAGTAATAGAATCACTATCTTGATAGGAAATCGTTAAAACACCATCATTGATATTAAAACCTGCTATATCTATTCGGATATGGTGAGGAATAACAAGTATATTTTTCTTGTCAACTTCATAATTGAAGTAATCCTGAAAAGTATAATAAAGAGGATGTACTTTATTTGATTTCATGAATGGATAAAGTGTTTGTTTGACACGATTCCAAACATTAAAGTAAATTCTTTGCACGAAACATCAGTCTTTCTTTTCTTTATTCATAGCCTTAATGGCTTTTTCTCTCTCTAACAGAAACTCCCTCAAATCTTCCTCTAAGATTTTCTTTTCTTCATCAGATAAATTTTTAGAAGTTTTCCGATACAGAACTTCAAATGTTGATAAATCAATCTCATCTGAATTTTTGTAGTCAGATTTACCCATTAAATAATCAATGGATACATTGTAAAAATTCGCTAATTTAGTAATAACTGATTGTGTTGGGTTAGCTTTAGCATTTTCCCATTTAGCATAGGCTTGCTGAGAAATCCCAAATTCTTTTGCTACATCGCTTTGTGTTAGATTGGCTTCTAAACGCAGAGCTTTTAAGCGTTCAGGAAACATTTTTGTACCTCTTTAAAAATTTTTAATTTTTTTACAAAAAACTCTTGACAATACAACCTATAAGTTGTATTATATATTTACAACCTGAAGGTTGTGTAAGTCTTGTTAATACTAAACCTAAAATTATGAAATAGATAAATTTAATAAAGTATGAAAAAGGTCGATATTAACAAAAAGATTTAAATTTGTCCTTTGAAAATTGAATAAAAAAGTGCGTCAGACAACCTCACTCAAGCTTAGCTGACCAACACACAATATTGTTTAGCAACTATTATTGTAACGGTTTTATCGCAAAAAGTCAAGGAGGTTGGAGTAGATGAACACAAAAATCCTTTGGAGTTATCTCACGCACTCGGCTTTTTGCCCCTCTTGACCGGATAACAAAGGGGAACTGCTGGCGCTGGTGGCGTCGGAAATGCTGACAGGTAAGATTCGTTCTGCTGGGGTAAGCATAGGCGGTTAATCGCGGCTATAGTGAAGTGAGATGACTATAATAACAGAGATTAGTCAAGTACAGCTATAGGACGGTGATAATAACAATGAGTGTGCGACGATATGAGCACGCCCTAAACAGATGATTCATCTGTTTAGACGAGTAGAAAACACTTAAACAAATACAAACGATTGACAATGTAAACTATATGGTTTACAATAAATAATGAAAGGTGGTGGCGTTTATGGCAACTGTACCAACGCAAATTCGGATTGATGAAACTGTCAAAGCCCAAGCAACTTCATTATTTAATGACTTGGGGATGGATATGTCTAGTGCGGTTAATATTTTTCTTCGTCAATGTCTATTGCGTGGTGGGCTTCCTTTCACGGTTGAAGTTCCCAATTATAGTCAAAAGACCTTAGAAGCTCTGGCAGAAGCTAAGCGTATTTCTCGTGATGAAGCGGTCGCTTCTTATGACAATCTAGCAGATTTAAAGAAGGCTTTGGAAGCTTAGATGTACCAAGTCAAGTTCACCTCTGCTTTTAAAAAGAGCTACAAACGGATTAAAAAGCGAGGCTTAGATATAGCCCTTCTAGATGAAGTGATTGAAAAACTCCGTCTAGGACAGACACTAGAAGAAAAATACCGCGACCACGAACTCAAAGGAAATTTTGTTGGTTTTAGGGAATGTCATATTAAGCCAGATTGGCTCTTGATTTATCTCATTGAAGATGATATTTTGACATTAACTTTAGCTGATACAGGCAGTCATGCGGATTTGTTTAAGATGTGAAGACAGTTCTTTGTGAGCTGTCTTTTTTGTTTTCTACTCCTTTAAGCTGATGAATCATTAGCCTATCCATGTCCTTTCAAACGGACAGTTCAAAAAATTTCCATTCTAAAGGAAAGTGAGGAAAAAAGATGAATGATTATGAACAAAGTTTTCGCCGCATTTATGAGAACTTTGTTTTTTCTTTGAAAATCTATCCGGATAACCATTATCAAAAGGTCTTATGTTATCACGTGCTAGAAAAAATGGATAAGTTGTTTCACGACTACCAAAAACTAGGCTTGCCAACGGTTCAGTTAGTACAATGGAAAAATCACTACAAATTTAAAATTCAACAGTATTACATTATGAATGGAGGTACAACATGAATTATTTTGAAAAACGATTCCAACAAATCTATGAGAAGTTTCTTTTCTCCCTTAAAATTTATCACACGAATCCTACACACTGTGAAACGTGCTACCAAGACTGTCTAAACGAAATGGACAGTCTTTTTTTACGCCATGATACCCATGACAAATTTGCTAAAGAGCTTTTGAATTGTAAAAAGACTTTTCAATTTAAAGTTAAAAAAGCTTATTTTAGAATGTAAGGAGGACAGTATGACCAGAGTAAGAGCACCTGCAGATTAGAAGAGATAAGTTTATTTTTTTGACCTAGACAAGTCATAAAACAGTCTAAACAAATAGAAATTGAGGTAAACCTAATGGAAATTACAAAAGTATTCGTTGACCAAAACCAAGTCTTAGGAAATGAGGTCTTTGTCTCAGGTATGGAAGAAGTCCGTGCCAATGATTATAATCCTGCCTCTTACCGTATCTTTGAAATTTCAAGTCGAAAAGAGCCTTCTGCCTTTCTCATTGTAGAAGGTTTTAAAATGTCAGATGTCCCTGAAGGGCGTCAAAAAGTCGTCTTCCCTCGTGGAATTGCTATTGAACGCCGTAACTTCCGTTTTGGAGGCAAACGTAAACATGAAAATGTCATTGTTGCGGAAGAAATGCGTACGGTAAAGTCTAAATAAGAAATAGAATAGGAGAAACACTATGACTGTAAAATTTGCTGCTGATGTGATTGAAACTTTTGATACTACAAAAACACTGGGAACACTTAATTTTCTTGAAGCTATTCCTTTTATGCACTGGGAAGACTATGTGGAAGAAGGAACTGGTGAAGAAAAGCGTCGTGAAACAGATAAGGTTGACTATGTAGATGTGAAGCTCTACTCTTCTGCTGTGAATGGGGATATTACCGTAACCGTTCCACCTGAAGCAAAAGTGGCTCAAATGACCGCTGAAAAGAACTACAATGAGGAAGTAACGCTTGTAGCTCCTACGGCTCGCTTCTGGTCAAATGCAGAAAACATTAACAATCGCCGTATTATCACAAGCGGAGTCAAACTACGGGCTAAAGACGTTGTATTAGTGGGGAAACCTGAACCTAAAAAGGAAGGATAGTAGCCTATGAAACTGTTCACCTATCGGGGAATCCGTGTTCGGAAGTTTCATGAGAAAATTAAACGGCTAACCTTTGCTCTTTTTCTTCTGCCCTTTCTCCTTGGAGGGGGCTTTTTAGCTTACCTGCGCCAAGACCAGCTTCAAAACCAGTTTCAACATGACCCGCTAACCTACGGGTTTCTTTTAGGCGGGAGTTTATTAGGGTTGTTGTTACTGGACGGATTAGTACAAATGATTTGTTACCGAAAATTTCTTTTCTTTAGCCGTCTAGATAGTTTACGGATTCTTTCCCACTTTTTACTTGATAATAACTTGTATAAGGTCAAGAAAATCAAATCGAATCATCACACGAGAGAACGGATTCTATTACCCAAAGTGTATTTGAAGCGTGACCATTTTAGTATTACCGTTTCACTCCACCTTCAAGGCAGCCGATTCCAAGACCGCTTTATTGCCCTTGAAAAGCCTCTTGAAATTATGTTTGACGGGGACTTTATGAATAAGCAATTTACCAAAGGCTACGTGTCCTACACCATTGCCATTGACCAATTTTCGGGTCGCTTATCTATCTTTGATGTTAAGATGACAGATAAGGGAATCCGCCTAATGAAAGATGTCTATTGGAATTTCAATAAACACCCACACTTACTGATTGGTGGTGGAACGGGTGGCGGTAAAACGGTTCTCTTGATGATTTTGATTTGGGTCTTGGCACAAATTGGTTATGTAGAAATTCTTGACCCAAAGCGCTCTGACTTTGTCGGATTGAAACAGATTCCTGTCTTTAAAGGGCGGGTTTACTGGGATAAACAAGAAATGTTAGCTTGTTTAAAGCGTGCTGAGCAGGAAATGGATAAACGTTATGATTACATGACTAGTCACCCTGACTATCAGGCAGGGAAAAAGTATTATGCTTACGGACTGAAGCCTCGCTTTATTGTCATTGATGAATTGGCAGCCTTAGCGGCTAAACTAGAACGGGATTACCAGTCATCTGGAGACTTTATCGAATACCTAACAGAATTGATTTTAAAAGGTCGCCAATCTGGAGTCATCATGATTGTTGCTATGCAACGTCCTGACGGAGAATACCTCAAAACGTCTTTACGTGACCAATTTATGAAACGGATTTCTGTTGGTCACTTAGAAGATACTGGTAATAAAATGATGTTTGGGGACGCTAACGCAAATAAAGTTTTCAAAAAGATTGATGAAATTGACGGAAAGGAGATTTTCGGTCGTGGTTATATTGCAAACGGCGGGGAGGTGGCTAGAGAATTTTATTCACCTACTGTTCCCTTTGAGGAAGGCTTTTCTTTCTTTGAGGAATACAAGAAACTACCCGTCTTAGATGACCCACTATTAGAAACAACAGAAACTACTCAAACGTCATCATCTGACTTGTCCGTTGAACAAGCAGAATCTCCCCTCCTTCCTCTGAATGACTTTGCCAAAGAATTTGATGTGCCCATTTCAACCTTACGAAACCTTGTGAAATACATAGAAGAACAGGACTATACATTCAGAAGAGAGGACAACCGTATTCTGCTAGATGAAGCAGATAGGGCTTTGTTGGAGGAAATTGTGGCAGAGAAAGAACAGGCTGACTTGCCTTATAAGCAAGTTGTCCTTCAACACTTTGAAACCCCTTCTGAGCCAGCGTAGGCACGAAGGTCAAGGTCAGGGCAAGGCCCGTCCGACCTGCCCGACCGAGCTGACAAGCGGGCGTTTTGGGGTGTGCCTTAGGCACGCCCCAAAAGGGCTTAACCTCCCTATTTCTAATAGGGGGGTTAAAACTAACACAAGCCCTTAAAAGGCTGTTAGATTCCCTATTCTTCTCCGTTACTGGAATAAACACAAAAAGGAGGTTAAAAAAGAGTGATAAGCAATACCGATTTAAAACGTATTAGGCTTGAGTTAGGGTTTACCCAACGCAAAATGGCAACGATGATTGGTTATAGTTACTACAACTACCGAAACATTGAACAAGGTCAACGAAAGATGACCAAGGAATTTGAACAAACACTCTTTCACTTTCTGAATCGCCAATCAGAAACCAAATTGGAAAGCACGGTGGATTGGTTAAAAATTCGCTTCAAAACGCTTGATTTTAAAGCTGTTATCACCTCTGTTCTAAAATTAAAACCAACGGATTTTTTTCACGAAGAAAAAAGCCTATACAGCTATTCAGATATGGTAACCTATGGTTCGATTCGGGTGCTTTATTCCCATTCTGAAAAAAAGGCAGAAGCTGGAACGTTGATTGACTTAACAGGAGGGGGTTGCCGTGAGTTTGAATTATTATTGAAACAACAAGGGCGGGATTGGTTTCCTTTTCTTCATGATGTCTTTCTCTTTGCGGAACAAGAACGAAAAGATAGACCCTTGGAAGACTTTTTAGCTTTTCCACGCTTCGATATTGCCCTTGATGAATTATACAAAAAGTCAGGGAATCTTGACTTATTTGATATTAAAAATCGGATTTTTGACAATAAAATCATCATGCGCAAGCTCCGCACCTTTACTGCTATTGAGGGCTTGAAAAAAGTTGAAAATCGCTTTGTTAATCAGGGATTGACCTTAAATTTTGGTAGCCGTCAATCCAGCCTCATGATTCGCTTTTATCAAAAGGATTATGAACAAGCCCTCTTAAAAGATGTATCTGTTGACTATATTCATGAAGCCTATAATTACAAAAACCGTTATGAGATTGAACTACACGACACCAAGGCATTTGATATTTTGAAAGAATGGTATACGCTGGAAACAGACTTGACCAAAATAGGCGCCCGGATTTTAAATAACTATTTTGAAGTGAAAGATTGGAACGGAAACTATGATAGTGAGTGGGATAACCTGCTTGGCACACAAGCGGGTTTTAAATTTGTCACACGTCCTCGCCAAATTAACTACGCAAGGACAAAACATTGGGTCACAAAGCAAGTCTCTAGTGCTTTGAAATTGTTGAAAATCGTTGATATGGTCTATCAGACAGATGAGCTGTCAGAAATCATTTCTGAAGCCTATCTAAGTAACAATCATACGAAACTAGCAGAAGAAATTTGTGAACGAAACGGAGTTGATTTTAATGTCATTGTCGGACAGATATAAACCTATCAATATTCCTGATAAATTCAATCGCCCTCTTCAAACAAAGACCTTCCCAGTCGGCTATGAAGAGCTTTACTTATCATTTTATGATATAGAATTAGTTAAAGATTGGATAGACTATTGGGGACTGCTATATCATCAGCCTAAGAAAGATTCTGAATTCAAATATGCAGAACAATTTAGAAAACAATCCTTTAAAGATGAAAACCACCGACAAAATGCGATTAAAAAGGCAACTAGACAAGAGGCTAGACAGCCTTTTTTTGAGGAGTTAAAAACAAAACCCTTAAAAAAGATGAGTAAAAACGCTCGCTGGGTGGCAGAGATACTCATACAGACGGGCTATGCTCAATTGGTACTATAAAAATGAAAGGAAAAATGGAATGGAATATAAAGTTGAATTAAATAGTCTGGACAATTTCAGGGCTTGGTCAGGTGCACGCAATACACTAGCAACTGTCCGTGAACGAGGGGATATGGACAGACTAACCTCACTTGGTGAAGATATTTTTTCAGGAAGTATTCCCACAGAATCAGAAATCAATGATTGGCTTTGGTTTGATTCTGATGATATTTATCGATTTCTTGGCTACCATGATTTGGTAGAAGATGACGTATGAAGCTTGTAAAGAAAATTTACGAGGGAATCTCCTGCTTTCCTGATAAAAACGAATTCTGGAATCTTTATATTGTCCTGATGAAGGAAAAAGAGTTTTTCTTAGACGCTTTTGCACGGGAAACTGCTAACCTTGATTACCCCGCTAACTACCAACATGCTTATTTCACACTAGATGGTCAAGTGTTAGACTTCAATCAACACATGACGACACAACTTGTCCATCTTTTTAGACAAGTTATCTTAGAAAATCGAACACCATTTATGGAGGAACTGATAATGGCAACACAAAACACACTCGAAAAGAAAGTCAGAGCGGTCTCATTGGAGCTAGGAGAACTGATGAAAGCCCATGATGATAAAGAAGCTTGGAAAAAAGCAGGTGAATTGCACGGGCTTCTTAAAAAAGAAGAAGCTAAACAACTCCCTGAAGCACTGGTTGAAAGTCTCTACGCTGAATTGCGAGGTTACTATTATGTCAACGGTGAAATCAATAAACTTCATAAACAACTTTATGCCAAAGGAAATAAATTGATTGAACTAGCCAATCAGTAAGGAGCACTTATGAATACAGTAAAACTTATCTATCATCACTTGAAAACTTATTTGGGAAATTTTACCAAACGCCCTAAAAAGAAAGGAAAACCCAAATTAACCCTTGCCAATAAAAAAACTGTCAATCTTGCCGTTCTGTCAGGATTGGCTTTTATTTTACTTGTAGGGTTATTAGGAGGCATTCGTGCGATGACAATGTCTAGTAAAATCACCAATCTGGAAAAACTGATGGCTTCTCAGAAAGCTACTTCTTCTACCTCTTCTGCTCCCCAAACAATAGATAATCGCCTGCAATATTATCTGAATGATTTTGTAGAGTGCTATTTCACGATTCCTGTGGATTCAGACGGTCAAACCAAACAAGCTAAACAAGTAAAGAGCTTCTACGGTTCAGAGCCTGATATTCAAGCACAAGGTCAAGTCAAAAATCCTAGCCAATTGAGCTGGTCACGTTTGCTAACCGTTACAGATAATGTGGCAACGTATGAGGTGCATTACAAACAAATGGTAAAAAATGGGGATAAGACAGAAGAAAAAGAATTGGTGACGGGGTTTAATATTCCTTATGCCCAAACAAAAACAGGCTACTATGTTACGGGCTTACCTTGGTTTTCTAGTCTATCGACCAGTCAGGCAGATAAGAAAAGCACCGATACAGAAGTCAAACTCAATCAGTCAGATAGGATTTCAGAAAAAGCAAAGAAGAAACTGGATAAGTTTCTCAATGTTTTCTTTACTAACTATACCACTGACCAAGACAACTTGGACTTAGTGGCTCACAATATAACGGTTGTAAAAAATGCCACGTTTAAAACCTTAGATTTTAGTTACTACAAAGCAACAGATAAAACGATAATGGCTTATGTTCAAGTGACGTTTGAAGTTGCAGGCTCTACACATGCTGAAAACTTCACCTTGACCTTATCAGAAAAAGGCAAGTCTTATTATGTGGAGAAAGTCAGTCATACAATTCCTGCTAATTACGCAGATACAAAAGAATAAAAGGAGAGTTTAATCGATGAGTTCATCTAATTTACAAACATGGTTACAAGGAGATGGTTTCTGGTTTATTACCTTTGGAGCGATTATCCTTATCATTTTAGCTTGGAGAAACAGCTCTTGGGGAAAACTATTTACCACGCTTGTTTTCTATGCAGTGATTGCCTCTTTAACAGGAGGCGGACGACAATTACTTCATGTCCTTGGCTGGTTTCTCCGTCTCTTTGGAATTGAAACGGGGTTGTGACATGGAAGAAGAACGACTATATGATTACGCTAGAGGGATAAACGCTCCCTACTGGATTCAAGAAGTCAAAACACAAAAAGGAAAACGCATTTGGTATTTTGCAACACCCATGCAACTTTCCTTTTTCGTGGTCTTTGCCTTGGTCTTAATTTTGATGTTGACAGTGTTTAGCTCACTTCTTCTTCCGTTGAACAAATTAACGCATTCCATTTCATGTTATCTTTATTGGTATATCCCTTATAAACTCGCTAAGTTCTATACAGAGTATGAACCACAAGGAAAGAAAATGCACGTTTTCTTATGGGATTACATCTGCTATCTTATAGATTTTCGTCTCAATCATAAAGCGATTTATCATGAAGATAGAATGAAAATGATGGATGAAGAAGAAATCGTTTTTGAAAAAACAGATTTATAAAGGAGGTCTAATGGTTTTAAAACTAGTCTATCCGATTCTTAAAACACAGGATAATATAGCTTTAACAACAGATAAAACGGTGATGAGTTTTTATCGTATTCCCAACACTCCCATCACCATTACTGATAAAGCTAAGAAACAAAAACACAAGCTGACAACTGCTCAGCTAATAAAAAAACTGGTTAAAAACAAGTCCTTTGAAGTCTCCTTGATTCCAAAGGACTATTTGCTAGAAGAAAAGATGAAAGACTTTTCTCATGCCTTGTCCCCCGATAGTCAAGCATTGGGGGAAGAACTGTTGCAGTATTCGACAGACAAATTGACACAAGAAATGGAAATTCCCTATCAGTTTGACTGGTTGATTGGTGTCAATCTTTTAAAAGATGACCAGAACACCACCGTTCAGGATATGGCGGTTGAGCGCTTCTCTGAAGTCTCTGAAATGATTGCTAATAGCATGGGCTTTCAATATGATATTCCTGAAGATTGGGCGCAAGATTATCTGGTGAGTGAAACGACTATCTATCAAACCCTTTCTGCTCTTCGGGCACAACGTTTGACCAATGAAGAGCTCTTTTACTATCAACGCATGCAATACTTGCGCTATATCCCTCATCTAAAGCAAGAAGTCACCGCCAATCGGGCGCTCTTTAATGTGACAGATACCGTCTTAAGACCAATGGCAGGGGGCTTTATGAAGTTAGATAGCCCCTATGGTTCTTCTTTTCTCACCATTCTTCCGATTGCTAAAACACCCGTTATTTTTAATGGCTTTCATCTGGGAGAATTTACCCAACACTTTAACTTCCCTGTAGAACTACGAATAAAAGCAGAATTTATTGAAAAGAACTCTTTAAAAGGACGAATGGCACGTTCTAATATTCGCTACCGCAATATTATGAAGGAAGCAGAAAGTACCGATACCGTCCAACAAGATGAAATTATTCTCGGGGCAATGTCTTTAAAAGACCTCATGAAAAAGGTAGGCGGAAAAGAAGAAGTCATTGAATATGGGGCTTACCTCATTGTTTCTGCTTCTAGCTTGTCCCAACTACGACGTCGCCGTCAGGTGGTCTTAAGTTACTTTGAGGATATGCACGTAGAAGTGAGTGAAGCTAGTCATGATACGCCTTATCTCTTTCAGTCCCTTCTCTATGCTCAACCACTTGAAAATAAGACCAGAACGTGGACACACTATGTCACTCCTAGAGGCTTTGCGGAGCTAATGCCCTTTACCAATACTTCTTCAGGAAACCATATTGGCTGGCATATCGGACGGGTGGATAATTGGACAGGACGTTGGGAAAGTATTGAAAAGGCACAAGAAGCTTCTAAAAATATGGTGCTCTTTAATGCGACCGTTGGAAATAAAGAAGGGATTGCAGGGAAACTCACGAAAAACCCACATATCCTGATTACTGGGGCAACGGGTGAAGGAAAATCCTTTTTGGCAGAACTTATCTTTCTTCTAACCTCTCTTCAAGATGTGAAATGCTTGTATGTTGACCCGAAACGCTCTATCCGGAAACACTTTGAAGCAATTGCTCATCACCCAGACTTTGAAAAACGATTCCCACTTTTTGCTGAACATATCAAACAGATAAACTTTGTCACTTTGGATAGTAAGGTGAAATCCAATCATGGAGCTCTTGACCCAATTGTCATGTTGGATAAAGATGACGCTGTTTCGGTTTCAAAAAATATGCTCAATTACCTTATTTTCTCTAACAAGCGAATTAAGGTCACAATGAAGCAAATGACCGCTATTTCTAGAGCGATTAACAAAGTGGTAGCTCAAAGACAAGCAGGAGAAACGGTTGGGTTAAAACACGTCCTCAAAGAGCTCACCAATAGTCAAGATAGCACTATCTTTGAAGTAGGAGACTATTTGACTTCAATTGTTGAAAATTCGATTTTGGAATTAGCCTTTTCTGATGGGAATGTGGAAGGTCTCTCCTACGATAAACGAGTGACTGTTTTAGAAGTAGCAGACTTATCCTTACCAGATAAAGACACTCAACAAGATATTACACCAGAAGATAAAGAAATCAATTCTACGGCTCTGATGTTTGCCTTGGGAGCTTTCTGTACACGTTTTGGAGAACTCAATCGTTATGAAGATACCATTGAATTCTTTGATGAAGCGTGGGTACTGATGAAGTCGGCAGAAGGACGAGCCGTTATCCAATCCATGCGCCGTGTTGGACGTTTCTTTAACAATGTCCTCTGTCTGATTACGCAATCCGTTCATGACGCTGAAGGAGATGATGATACTACAGGATTTGGGACACTCTTTGCCTTTAGAGAAGACAATGAACTTCCCGATATTTTAGAACACGTTGGACTAACGGACAATGAAGAAAATTTGGAATGGATTAAAAATATGATTTCAGGGCAATGCCTTTATAAAGACGTTTACGGCAATCTCAATATGATTTCCATTTATAACATTTTTGATAGTATTGACCCACTTCTAAAACCAATGAAAGCTACTGTTTCTTCCAATCTTGAAAATAAATACGCATCTTAAGGAGGTGAGCTTGTGCAAGAAGCATTTGAAAAATTAAAAGGCATGGATATTTTTTCTTTAAAATCTTATACAGTACAAACTGGATTTTTGGATATTAGCGGAATCTGGGTGATGTTCAACGAAATCTTTGTCAACTTCCCCTTTTTCCTCCTTAACCTCATTGTTGGTTTCTTCTCCCTGATGATTCGGATTTTAGAAAATGTCCGTCTTTATGACACCTACAAGCAATATGTTTTCAATGGTGCTCAATCCATTTGGCGAGGATTTACAGGAGCTCCTTCTGGTGTGGCTCAATCATCATTAGTCTTTCTGATTCTCCTTTGCCTAGCTTTTTATCTCTTTTATCAGTTCCTCATTTCTAAAGGCAATTTCTCTCGAAAATTGCTTCATGTCCTTCTGGTTCTCTTTTTAGGCTTTGGTTGGTTTGGGACAGTTGCTGGAACTTCTGGTGGATTGTATTTGCTCAATACAGTAGACAATGTCGCTAGTACTACGATTCATCACATTTCTAATGTCTCTGTCTCCTACGGAGAAAATCAATCTTTAAAGATAGGGGCTTCTATCGCTGATTCTTATATCGCAGAAACTTCTTATAAAGCCTATCTTTTTGTCAATACAGGACAAGAAAACGGGAAATACAAAAACCGTCAAACAGGAAAAGAAGAACTGTTTGATGATTCAAAAGTCCTAGGCAGCTTGGATAAATCAGGCAAATTTAAAGCCGTTTCTACCGCAGATAGAAATGATTACTTAAAAATGGGAGACGGAGCTAACAATGATAAAGAGAAAAACCGTTGGGTATCAGCCATTCCTGACTATATCCCTGTCAAGTTCTTCTATATCCTTTTTAAAATGGTAGAAGCAATTGTCATCGCCATTCCTATTGTCTTAATTCAGTTGCTCAATGTCCTTGCACAAGCCCTTGTCCTTATCATGATTCTTCTTTTTCCTATTGCTCTTTTGATTTCTTTTATTCCCAAAATGCAAGATATTCTCTTTGGAGTTTTTAAGGTGATGTTTGGTGGCCTTGCCTTTCCAGCCATTACTAGCCTGTTAACCTTGGTTTTGCTTTACCTTGAAAAAATCATTGAAAACTTAGTAAGTAGTGGCTTTGATAAGGTTATTGGAGATTTTTCTTCTTTATCCACTTTTAGCGCTCTCTTTGAACTAATCGTCTCTGTTTGTGCTAAAGGAGTGATTTATTGGTTGCTTTGGAAATACAAAGGAGAATTGATTGAATTGTTGCTCGGTTCACGAGCCAAGATTACGTTTGATGAGATAGATACCAAAGTCAAAGAAACCGTGACAAATGGACAGGAAACTATGAAGCAGCTACCTACAAAAGCCACTAACGCCTTTGAAATGGCTCAAACATCTGGAAACTTTTTCCTTGCTGGAGCGGGATTTGGAGCGGGACTATTCATGAATGCTGGTAAACAGATGAAAACTCTTTTTTCAAATCCCCATCCGACTTCAGAAAAAACAGAAAGTTCAACACCTTCAGAAAATGACGAGGAGGAAACACCCGCTACTTCTTCCTTTGAAGAAACAGGCGTTCCCGACGAGGTAACAACACCATTTCAAGAGCCAGATATGCCAATGGAGACTTTTGAATCTGCTATTCAGGAAGAAGAAACAAGTACTCAACCTTTTGACACAGAACCTTCCCCGCTGATGGATACAAAGCAGAACAGAGAACAAGAAGAGTTTGAAGAACGCCGTCAAAATCGCCTCTCTTGGAGACAAAAACATCACATCAATAAACTTGAAAAAGAATTAGAACCTTACAAAGATGATGAAGCACTATACCAAGCGCAAGGTTCAAATGCTTTTATCAGGAACTATCGTAAAACCTTGCCAAAAGACGATAAATTGAAAGTCAATATCAACCGTAAACATCAGATAATAGAGGAATTAGCACGATTGAGAGGAGGAAAGGAATGATGAATACACGCATTTATTCTAAAAGAGGTTTTGAACAGACGGTGAACAATGCGGTTGCCCTTGCCTATGGAAGGAGAAAGCCTTCTATTGACTTTCTCCTTTTATTTTCAGTAAAAGAGGCTGAGAAAGAGCAACTGTTAGCAACTATTAAAGAAAATCCTCTCATTTTAACGGCTCAATGGCGATTTGAAACAGTAATGATGACAGTCTATGTGAAGACTTAGGAGGAAAGATGAAGAAAAGATTAGTAATCGTCAGTAGTTTAAGTATTCTCCTTTTACCTTTATTCTTGGTTGTCATTATCATAGGAGCTTTTGCGGGTAGTGCATCTTCTAATGGACAAGCCAAAGGATTACAAACGAAACTAACCGCTAAAGAGGTGGCTCAAAAAGCTAATATTTCAGAAGAACGAGCTAGTGATGTCATCAAAATTCTCAACTATGAACTCTCACAAGAACAATTTACTATCGCAGGAGCTTCTGGAAGTTTAGCGGTTGCAGAGCGCGAAAGTGGCTTTGACCCTAAAGCCGTCAATACAGGTGGTGGCGTAGCTGGTTATTTCCAATGGTCGGGTTGGTCTTCTACTATCAATGGCAATCGCTGGTCAAAGGCAAAACAAAAGAAATTAGATTCTGATATTGAACTAGACCTCTTGTCTACAGAGCTAAACGGCTCTTATAGCAAAGTCAAAACAGAAATGCAAAAAGCGACTGACCCTGAAGAGGCAGCCCTTTATTGGTCAGAACATTATGAAGGGGTCGCTTTATCAGACGGTCAAACCAAAGCTAGTGACCTGAAGAAGAATGCGAGAAAATGGTATAACCTCTTCAAAGACACTTTAACAGGTGATACAACTAATGCCAAAACACGATACGGTGGAGGCGTAACTTCTGATGGAGTGCCTGCTGGATATAGCCTTACAAAGGCAATCAACACTTCTAACTATACTTCTGCAACTTATCCTTGGGGACAATGTACATGGTTTGTCTATAACCGAGCCAAAGAGGTAGGCGTTAACTTTGACCCTTATATGGGCAATGGTGGGGATTGGAAGCAGAAAGCAGGCTACCAAACCACACATACACCAACTGAACATAGCGCTCTTAGCTTCTCTCCTGGACAAGCTGGCGCAGACCCAACTTACGGACACATTGCGTTTGTGGAGCAGGTCAAATCAGACGGGTCTATTCTCATTTCAGAAGCCAACGCCAAAGGACTTGGAGTTGTTTCTTACCGCACATTTGATAAAGCAACAGCTAACCAATTTACATACGTGATTGGGAAGTAAAAATTTGACAAAAAACTACATTTGTCGTACAATTGAAGTACAAAAGAGGTGATTGTATGACTAAAAAAATGTTTCAAAAGCGAGTAGATTCAGAATTACTAGATGAAGTATCGGTACTATACAAATCCTTAGGAACTTCTGTAGGTGACGCTTTCGTGATGTTCTTACAAAAATCAAAGGAGGTGAATGGATTGCCATTTGATTTAAGAAAACAAGTCCATGCTATTTCTGATAATCCTTTAGAAAGACTAGCTTTGGCAAACTCAAATGTTATCAAAGTGACTGCTTCTAATCCAGAAGCAATCGCAGATTTCTTTGATGAAGACTATCCAGAATACGAGGAAAGACATGGACAACTATAACCCATATGATATTCTGGTAGCAACTATCGCTTTTAGTGATGGGACAGGAGCTAAAAGACGTCCTGCTCTAGTCATTGCAAATAATGAAGAAGTTATCAGAACCTACCGTATCACTAGTCAGTATTCCCGTAAATCATCTTATATCCGTTCAAAATACTTTGAAATAAAAGAATGGGAAGAGGCAGGATTAGTGAAACCATCTTGGATTGATACCGTTCAACTTTATGATTTAGACGTAGAACTTGTTCAAGTTCGCTTAATCGGAAAGTTAACAGAAAATGACCAACAGAGATTTGAAAAATTTTTAAGAGAAAATTAAGATTATACGATTATATTATAAATAATGCTAAAACTTTTCTTTTTCATAATCTCCTTAAGGTAAGGGCTTTATAGCTCTTGCTTTTTTTATTGCCTAAAAGGGGGGAAAACTATGCAAGTTATTTTACCAGAAGAACAAACAAAAGAAATTCAACTTTTTGTTGCAAATCTTATTAAAAATGAGATTGAAACCGTTAAAGAAGATTCAGGACAAATTAGTCCTTTTTTAAATAAAAAGCAGACCTGTCAGTATCTGGGAATTTCAAATAACACGCTGGATATCTGGATAAGAAAGGGAATGCCACATATTCGGATTGGAAAAACAATTCGATTTTATAAAGATAGTATCCGTAGATGGATGATACAACTGGAAAATCACTTTTGATTTCATTATAATAAAGTCAGGGTAATTTTCTAGCTCAGTAAAAAGGAGATTACTATGACAATTACAAAAACTTCAAATGGTTCTTATCGTTTAAAACTCTATGTTCCAACAGAAGCTAGACCTTCTTTGGGAATTTCAGGACATTACTACGATAAGCGTTTTAAAACAAAAAAGGAGGCTAAAGAAGCTGAATTACAAATTTTAATAGATATTAACACTATCCAAAAAGGGGGTGCATTACCACATCAAGCAATCAATGGCGATATTCTCTTCAAAGATTTTTATCATAATGTCTGGTGGGAAGCCTATAAAGCAGGTCAAACGACTTCAACAAATAAACCACCCACTCTTCCAACAGTTAACAATACAGAAACTGTTTTTAGATTACATATTTTACCAATATTTGGAAATTATTCCATTAAATTTTTAAATCAGAATAAAACGGTTGTTTTAAATTTGATGACTGCTAAAGCAAATGAATATGCCAATTTCAAGGTCATACGTAGTTATGTTAATTCTATTTTTGACTGGGCAGAGGAATTAGAATATATTGAAATGAATCGCCTATCTAAAACAATCAGTCGTATTAAGGCTACTAAAAAAATCAAATTACAAGAAGCTAAGCGTGATGAAGATTTATACCTTACTTTAAGTGAGTTACGGGAATGGTTTGAAATGTTCCAAGAGGACCTAGAAAACAAAAAATTGTCGCTTAAAGACTATGTTTTATTTTTTACAACTTTTATCTTAAACGACCGTAAATCGGAAAGCTATGCTTTACAGTGGAAACATATCTCCTTAGATATATCTGAAATTGGTTTAATTCAAGCCTTGGATAAATATAAGAAGCCTAAGTCTACTAAAGGAGAAAAGAAAACAATTTTTACTATTCCTCAAGAGTTAACTGTTCTCTTATATCAATGGAAAATTCAACAAAAAGCAGAATTAGCAAAATTTGGTATCATTCAAACTCCAGAACAATATGTCTTTACTTATATTGACACTAAAGGCAATGTGAATAGCCCTCTGCATGCAGATTACCTTAATAACAAGATGAAATCTGTAGAACGTCGCCATAAAAATCTTAGACATGCCACTCCTCACATGTTAAGGCATACTGGTGCTACTTTAGCTAAGAAGGCAGGAATGTCTCTGGAATCCATTTCAGAAGCTTTGACACATAGTGATTTGAGTACAACAAAGATTTATGTTAATACTTCAAATGTTGTTCCACTTAGTGCTGGCGAAACTGCTTACAGAGAGCTCAAAAATAAATAAGGTAAAAATAAGGTGAATTTTGAGGTGAGTTTTTCAAAAAGTGCACGAAAAAACACCCAATGAGGTAAACATTGAGTGTCTGTAATCGTTGCTGTAAAGCTGTTCTTAACGTTTTGAGAATTGTGAAGCTTTACGAGCTTTCTTAAGACCTGGTTTCTTACGTTCTACCATACGAGCATCACGAGTAAGAAGGCCTGCGCGTTTCAATGAATCGCGGAAGTCTGGGTCTACTTGAAGAAGGGCACGAGCGATACCGTGACGGATAGCTCCTGATTGACCAGCGTAGCCACCACCATCAACGTTTACGAAAACGTCGTATTGACCAACAGTTGAAGTAACTGCGAATGGTTGGTTGATAACCAAACGAAGGTCAGCGTGTGGGATGTACTCTTCAACATCTTTTTTGTTTACAGTGATTTTACCAGTTCCTGGAACAAGGCGAACGCGTGCAACAGCGTTTTTACGACGTCCAGTACCTGCATATTGTGCTTGTGACATACTTTATTGTTCCTTTCCTTAGATAAGTCCTGAAATATCAAGAACTTCTGGTTGTTGTGCAGCGTGAGTGTGCTCAGCGCCTACAAATACTTTCAGCTTCATACCTTGAGCACGGCCAAGAGTATTGTGTGGAAGCATACCTTTAACTGATTTTTCGATCAAACGAACAGCGTTCTTAGAGCGAAGTTCACCAGCAGTGATAGACTTCAAACCACCTGGGTACATTGAGTGAGTGTAGTAAACTTTATCAGTTGCTTTTTTACCAGTCAATTTAACTTTTTCAGCGTTGATAACGATTACGAAGTCACCTGTATCAGTGTGTGGTGTGAATGTTGGTTTGTTTTTTCCACGAAGTACGCTTGCTACAACTGCAGAAAGGCGTCCAAGAGGTACATCAGTAGCGTCTACTACATACCATTTACGTTCAACTTCACCTGGCTTAGCCATGTATGTTGTTTTGTTCATGATTTCTCCTATGAATATCGTTTTTGTTTACAGGGCGGATGTTCCGGTCCGCGGGTTATTTGAAAGGTTCCGGGGCCTTACAAATGGGGTAAACAATACCGCCTACTATCATACCAAATTTTCTAGCCAAAAGTCAATATATTTGATGCAATTATTTATAAAATAACGATTTTATATGAATTCTGAAAATTTAAGTTTGAGCTTCACTGCCAATGCTAAAGAGTCCTAGGGTACCTGAGCCTGTATGCGTCGAGATGACTGGGCCGAGAGGCATGATGAGGACTTCTGTGACCTGTCCAGAAGCCAACAGCTGCTCCTTGATATTTTCAGCAACTTCTTTTTCTCCCGCATAAGCGATCACCACCCGCGGATCAGCAACTCCCTCCAGAGTCATGCGGACCACTTCGGCCTGTGCTTTCTTCTTACCGCGAACCTTAGCTACCGAGTCCAGAGTTCCATCTCTCTTGACAGCGATAATCGGCTTGATATTGACCAAACTCCCCATAAGCGCAGCAGTTTTGGAAATCCGACCGCCTCGCATGAGGTGATTGAGGTCATCAACCAGAAAATATGTCTTGACCTTAGGCACCAAGCTCTCAATCAAGTCTGCTGTCTGCTCCAAGGTCTGGCCTGCCGCTCTAGCTTCCGCAGCCTTCATGACCAAGAGTCCCTCCCCCATAGAAGCCGCCTTGGTATCAATAATCCGAATGACCGCATTCGGGTAGTCCTCTAGAACCATCTCCCGTGCCATAACTGCACTCTGATAGGTGCCAGATAGAGCTGAAGCAAAGGCTACATAGAGAACCGGCGTCTCTTCCTTGGCATAGCTACGAAAAATATCCTCAAACTGACCAACATTAATCTGGCTGGTCGTTGGCTTACTGCCAGACTCCATCTTGGCTAAAAGCTGCTCACTGGTCAGCTTGTCTGGTCCGACAGTCTCGTAGGTTTGACCATCTAGCTGAATGGTCAAGCCCAGAACCTGCACATCATTTTCTTGAGCCCAGCTTTCCGACAAATCTGCCGTCGAATCCGTTAAAATTTTAAAGGTCATCTTTTTTCTCCATCATTTTTTGTAAATCGCGCAAAGATTGGCTGTCCAGCGGTCGCAAGGGCGGTCTTTGCAGGTTAATTTGCCCGCTTAGCTGATTGAGGTCTGACTTGGTAACAGCCACTCGCTTCTCTAACTCTCTAGCAGATACTCTCAAAGCCCCTTGGGCAAAGACAGTCCACTGCTCATTGAGATCGCTGGTCGCAACCGATACCTGATTTTTGAGTGTATTGAGCTCAGCTGCCAAGCGCTCAATATAGTCATCTGCCGTTTCCTCCTCTTCAGTGAAAACGACCGTTACATTAAACTCCTCGTAGGTCTGCCGAACTCCCGGCATATACTGGGCATCAAAGACGCAGATAACTTCCAGTCCTTCAAAGCTGGCATAATTGCTAAGCTTATGAAGCAGAATCGTTCGCGCGGCATCTAGCTCTCCGCGGTTAAAGTAAGGACGAGTCTCCTGCCAAAAGGCAGTCATATTGTAGCCATCCACCAGTAAGATTTTTCTTTTCATAGGCGATTACGAAAAACTTCATACATGAGAACAGCCGCTGCGACACTGGC
Source organism: Streptococcus sp. Marseille-P7376 (assembly GCF_902460385.1). Classification (NCBI taxonomy): domain Bacteria; kingdom Bacillati; phylum Bacillota; class Bacilli; order Lactobacillales; family Streptococcaceae; genus Streptococcus; species Streptococcus sp. Marseille-P7376. The sequence goes on along the minus strand of NZ_CABPTS010000010.1, from coordinate 15,876 downwards.
ATTGAGGCTCTGGACATGCCCATTCATAGGAATGGAAATCATCTCATCCACCTGCTTTTTGATATTACTGGAGATTCCCTTACCTTCGTTACCGATGATGAGGGCAAGTTTGCCAGCTGTATTCCATTTATGAGAAGGCGTCCCCTGCATATCTGTACCGAAAATCCAGAAACCAGCTTCCTTGAGTTTGTCCAGTGTCTGGCTGAGATTGGTCACGCGGGAAATGGGAATATGCTCAATGGCACCCGTTGAAGTCTTGGCTACGACTGGTGTCACTCCAACCGCTCGATGCTTGGGAATGATGACTCCTGCCACATTGGTCGCATCAGCCGTCCGCAAGATAGAGCCTAGATTGTGCGGGTCAGTCAGCCCGTCCAAAATCAGCAAGAGAGGATTGTCTTCCTGCTCTGCTTTTTTCAACAGTACCTCGAAGTCAGTGTAAGCGAACTCTGCCACTCGCAGAACAAAGCCCTGATGGACTGCCCCGTCGGTCATTTCCTGTAAAGTTTTCTTGGGTGTCCAGGAAATGGAGACCTTTTTTTCCGCTGCTAAATTCTTAATTTTATCGACCTTTTTACCACGAAGGTCATCCTGAATATAGAGTTTATTTCCAGTGTTAGCTGCGAGAGCCTCTGTCACCGCATGCACACCGTAGACAATATCATTTTTTTCCATAGGTCTAGTATAACACAAAGGCGCAAAAAATGTCGGCCGGATTTATTCGGGCGAGACAGATTTCTGCTCTGATAAAACGCAATCAGCCAACTCCAACTTTCACCACCAGTCATGCTATAATAGAAAGAACTCTAAAAAAGGAATCTCGCACTTATGTCTCTCCTCCAACGCACCATCAAATTGACATTGGCTACCTGCCTCGCTGCTTGGCTGGCTGACTTTTTAGGTCTTACCTACTCAACTTCAGCTGGCATTATTGCTATTCTCAGCATTTCCGACACCCGCCGCAGTACAGCAAAGCTGGCTGGAAACCGCTTTTTGTCCACCCTGCTGGCTCTGGCTATCGGAAGCCTGGCCTTTCACTTTCTGGGCTTCAACCTCGGAGCATTAGCCCTCTATATCGCAGTCTATGTGCCTCTGGCCTTTCGTCTAGGCTGGGAAATCGGCATCACTCCCAGCACTGTTCTAGTCACTCACCTGCTCTTAGAAAAATCCAGCTCCTGGCCCCTCCTCGGCAATGAGCTAACCCTTTTTCTCATCGGAACTAGCTTTGCTCTTCTAGCCAATCTCTACATGCCCTCGCGCCAGCAAGAAATCAACAGTTACCATGAGCAAGTAAAGGAACAGCTGAAAAAGATTCTCCTGCGTTTTGAATATTTCTTAAAATCTGGAGACGGCCGAAATGATGCGACTCTAATCAAGGAATTAGATGACATCCTGCAAGAAGCCTTACAACTGGTCTATCTGGACCATTCCAATCACCTCTTTCATCAGACCAACTACCATATTCATTATTTTGAAATGCGGCAGGCGCAAAACCGCATCCTGGAAGACATGGCCGGTAACATCAACAACTGCCAGCTGGCAGCCAGTGAAAGCTTGATTTTGGCTCGCCTCTTCTCCAAGACAGCCCAACAGCTCAGTCAAGAAAATCCTGCTCACGAGCTGGTTGAAGAAATCGAAACCTGCTTGGCTGTTTTTCGCGAGCGGCCTCTTCCTAAGACTCGCCAGGAATTTGAAACCCGCGCTATGCTCCTGCAGCTCCTACGAGATTTGGAGACCTTTATTAAAATTAAAGTGGAATTTTATCAAAATTACCAAAAGGTGCAAGCAAGTTAGCTCTACGCTATTTCCAATAAATAATAAAAGGAGTTGAAAAATCTTCAACTCTTTTTCTTATTAATCAAAGGCGATCGCTCATTCTTTTAAGTGATAAGAATAACTTGCAACCACGACATCCTCATACCATTTCAGATAGTATTTCAATTTCAAGCTCATCTGGTTATGCAGGACATTTTGCCATCTCTTTTTAGGTATAAACTGAGGTACTAGGACTGTCACTGTTCGTCCTTCTTTTTTAGCTCGCTTGGCCACCTTAATCACATACTGAACTGTCGGACTAATGATATTGCGATAGCTAGTCGTGACTGTCTCAAATCGAATATCAGGAAAGTAGTCAGCAAACTCCTCGGCGACTTCGGCATCCTTTTCAGCAGTCTCCGCTGTTGAAACGTGCATTGCTACGACTTCATCCCCGATACTGCGAGCATAGCTCATCGCACCAACACTGACTCGGGTGACATTCCCGACTAGGACAATTACTGTATTGCCAGTGTAGTTCTGACGCTCGATGTGATCCTGCAATCTCAGCTGTTTTGCAACTCTATTATAGTGCTGTTTGATAGATAAGAACAGCCAAGTCAAGACGATGATAATAGGGAAGAAGGGCCAGATATCTCTGAGACGAAATAAGAGCAAAATAAGGACAATCCCGTAACAAATGATCGCTCCAAGGATATTCGCAATCGAATGCTTCAAGAAATTATTTCCATATTTTTTCTTCCAATGGACAACCATACCAGTCTGTGAGAGAGCAAAGGGTACGAATACACCAATGGTGTACAGGGGAATCAAGCGCTCTGTATTTCCCTCAAAGATACACAAAAGAGCAATCGCTCCAAACGCCAAAGTGAAAATGCCATTAGAATAGCTCAGACGATCTCCTTTTTCCATGTACATATGAGGCATGTATTTGTTCTTAGCCATATTGTAGGAGAGCATCGGAAAAGCTGAAAAGCCTGTATTGGCTGCCACTGCTAAGATCAAAGCTGTTGACAATTGGAAAACATAGAACAAGATACGACCAAGAGGAGAAGTCCCCAAAATTGCTTGCGCCATCTGAGCCAGGGTCGTTACACCTTTGACAGGCACGATGCCAATCCAATAATTCAAGAAGGTAATGCCCGCAAACATGATGCCTAGGATTAAAGCCATAATCGAGAGGGTAGCTGCGGCATTATGGGCTTTTGGTTTCTTGAAAAAGGGAACCGAATTGGAAATAGCTTCCACTCCTGTCAAGGAAGCAGAGCCGCTGGTGAAAGCACGAAGCAGTAAGATCAAACTTACTCCAGCAATCGGACTACCAATCCGCGCGGTTGCGTGATAGTCTAAATTTCCTGTCAGGATTTGCACAAAACCAAAACCAATCAACAATAAGGTGCTGACAATAAAAAGATAGACAGGAATCATCAAGGAAGTGGCCGATTCTTTTAATCCTCGGAGATTCATTAGCATCAACAAGAGAACTAGGAAAATGGAAATATGTAAATTGTAAGGATGTAAGATAGGAATTGCAGAGGTAATTGCGTCCGCTCCAGAAGCGACTGAAACGGCTACTGTCAACATGTAATCTACCAGCAAGCTTCCGCCAGCGATCAAACCTGCTGTTGGAGATAGATTTTCTGTCGTCACCATATAAGCTCCTCCTCCTTGAGGGTAAGCATGGATAACCTGACGGTAAGAAATCGTTAAACTCGCTAATAAAACCAATACGACAATTCCTATGGGAAGCGACCACCAAATGGCACCAATAGAAATAGACGTCAAGACTAAAACAACCTGCTCTGGTCCATAAGCAATCGAAGATAAAGCGTCACTGGAGAGCATGGCTAAAGCTTGCATCTTAGTCAGTAAATGGCCATCATCGCCCTCTTTCCCAGATTTTAATGGGCGTCCAATAAAAAAGCCTTTTAACTTGGAAAACATAAGTTCCTCCTTTAAAAACATGAGCCATTCTACTCCTTTTCAGAAAACATGTCAATACTTTTCTGAAAATAAATTTTCATAAATTTAAACTTCCTGCTTTTTATCCAAATGCTTGATGAAAACCATCTCAATAGATATCAACACCATTCTCCAATCTTACTAAAAAATTGAAGGTGAAGAGGATAGAAATCGCAAGCGGCGTAGCTAGAAAGTACTCAAACAATCTATTTAAAGTTTCAAACACACTCTCCTACAAAATCTTCCATTTTTTCTGGAAACAGCATGCTTGTTTATAAAAAAAACGAGCTTTATGCCAAGCTCGTTTTTGATATTTAAATTTCTTAAATTTTAGTGATTGTTAATAAAAGAGTTCTATCTCAGAATAAACAAGATGACAATGAATCAGAACGAAGCCTCTATCTTCCGAATACACCAACCAATCAACTCTTCCAGTCGCTTAATGGATTCGGTCATATGCAGGTAGCCCACAACCGCCTCAAAACCGGTAGACATGCGATAGGTGACGATGTCCGTATTCTTAGCCTTAGTGTGGCTGTTGGCATTGCGACCACGCTTATAGATATCCTCTTCTTTCTCCGTCAGAATCCCTTCTTCCAGCATGAGAGAGATGAGATTAGCCTGAGCCTTGGCAGAAACGTACTTGGTCGCTTCCCTGTGCAGCTGATTGGGCTTGGTCAATCCTTGAAAAATCAGGTGACGCCGGATATACATGGAGTAGACAGCATCTCCCTCAAAGGCGAGGGCAATACCGTTAATCAAGTTGACATCAGTCACGTGTCCACCTCACTCCGCCCTTGGTATCCAAGAGTTTGATACCCTGAGCGGCTAATTCATCCCGAATACGGTCGGCAGTCGCAAAGTCTCGATTAGCACGCGCTGCTTGGCGTTCCTCAATCAAGCGCTCAATGTCCGCGTCCAAGACTTCTTCTACAAAGACGATGCCAAAAACTTCTAAGAGCTTGGCAAAGGCTTCCTTGACTTGAGCTGTGTAGTTGCCAGAGTTGATCCACTTGGCTAGCTCGAAGACAACCGTGATACCATTGGCCGCATTGAAATCTTCGTCCATTGCAGCGGTGAACTTGTCTAGAAAGACCTGAAGCTGAGCAGAGTCTGCCTGACCAGTGAAAGGCTGCTCATAGGTATTCTTCAAATACTTAAGATTGGTCGCAGCATCATGAACTGCTTTTTCCGTGAAATTAATCGGCTTGCGATAATGCTGGGTAGCAAAGAAGAAACGTAGCACCTGACCATCAATGGTCTTGAGGGCATCGTGAACAGTAATGAAATTGCCTAGAGATTTGGACATCTTGACGTCATCAATGTTGACAAAGCCATTGTGCATCCAGTAGTTGGCAAAAGTCTGACCGGTCTTGGCTTCTGACTGAGCGATTTCATTGGTATGGTGAGGAAACTCCAAGTCTGCTCCACCACCGTGAATATCAATGGTGTCACCCAAAATCTCTGTCGACATGACCGAACACTCGATATGCCAGCCCGGACGACCAGGTCCCCAAGGACTGTCCCAAGAAATCTCGCCTGACTTGGCAGCTTTCCAGAGGGCGAAATCTACTGGATTTTCCTTACGAGCAGTCTCTTCATCTGTCCGACCAGAAGCGCCTAACTCCAAGTCTATCAAGGTTTTGTTAGCTAGTTTGGCATAATTGTAAGACTTTTCCACTCGGAAATAGACATCACCCTCTGACTCATAGGCAAAACCTTTTTCAATCAAGTCTTCCACAAAATGGATGATGTCAGCCATAAACTCCACAACACGCGGATGCTGAGTAGCCGGCTTGACCCCCAAAGCGGTCACATCTTCGCGAAATGCGGCGATATACTTGTCCGCCACTTCTTTGGGAGTGATGCCTTCTTCCTTGGCCCGATTGATAATCTTATCATCTACATCCGTGAAATTGGAAATATAGTTGACTTCAAATCCCCGATACTCAAAATAGCGACGAACCGTGTCAAAAGCTACTGTTGAGCGGGCATTGCCGACATGGATGTAGTTATAAACCGTCGGACCGCAAACATACATGCGGACCTTGCCCTCCTCAATGGGCACAAATTCACGCAGGCTGCGGGTCATAGTATCATAGATTTTGATCATATTTACGATGCTGAGAGTCCTTAGAAAGCAGATAAGATCAACTACAGAAGCAGTCCTCTATTTTCAAACTTTCTGTCCCTACTCAGTTCCTTTCTAGTTCCTTTGCTATTGTCAAGGCGATGGTGAAAAAAGTCACGGCATCAGCCGTCCGCTCTTCATGGCGGGCATCCCAGGTTCGGTTATGATGATCCACATAGTCGGCTGTGTAGAAAAACTGATAGACCTTGGTCTGGCGGAATTGACTCCAAGCCATGATAGCCGAAGCTTCCATGTCCACCACTTGAGCTCCAGCAGCTAAGCGACGCTTGACCTTATCAGGCGTTTCCCGATAAAAGGCATCAGTCGTCCAAGACTTGGTGCGAATATGCTCGATATTGTGCTTGTCAAAAATGGCTTCAAGCTCAACCAGCAGAGACTCGTCATAGGCTACTTCGTCACCTGGTGGGGCATAGTGATAGCTAGTCCCTTCATCTCGCAATGCAGCAGCCGGCAGGATAATCTTGTCCGCCTCAATTGAGCGATCCAAAACACCACAGGAACCTAAAATGACGAAATTCTTGAAACCTCTGGCTGCCAACTCCTCTAGCTGGCCGACTACCATCGGAGCTCCAATAAGTGCCGTCATGACCGCCACTCGATTTTCATCACATTTATATATATACCAAGGAAATTGACCGTTAAGATTTTTTAAATAGCCTCCCAGATAGACTTCTTCTGATTCAATCAAGCCTTGTAAAATTTCCCCGTTAAAGGACAAGATGATAGTTTTACAAACCTCTCCCTTATCAATAATCTGCCTATCTGTTGGTTCGATAACCCCAACTACATCTTCAAATTCTTCTAATAGCATAGCCCCTCTTTCTTTAAGGCTTCAGCAAAGCCACCTTCATCTTTTCTATGCGGCGCAGCTTGGTCTCATCTTTCTTAGCTTCACTGATATAGCAAGCCCATTCTTGCTGATGGCTGGAAGGTAGTTTGGTAAAATGCTCCTTGGCAGGACCATCCAACATTCCTTGCAGCTCAAGGACTGCTTGATTCAAAATAGAATCTGACATAGCCATCTCCTCCAGCTTTCATTTTTTGCTTTGAACATACTTGTAAACAAGTGCTTCACGTTTCCCCTAAAGTTCTGACGAGTGATGGCTGCTATCACGGGCATGCTCCAGCTTATCCAGATAGTATTCCCGCTTCTCCTCTACCTCGTGGATGGTCGGCTCATCTTTCTGACCGTGAACACGAACAATCTTAGCTGGGATACCAACTACTGTCACGTCACTAGGCACATCAGCCACGACTACAGCACCAGCACCGACCTTGGCATTTTCACCAATTTCAACTGGACCAATGACTTGAGCGTGAGCGGAGACTAAGGCACCCCGACGCACTGTTGGATGACGTTTGCCTATATCCTTGCCTGTTCCTCCTAGGGTCACACCGTGGTAAAGCATGGCTCCCTTCTCTACAATGGCCGTCTCTCCAATCACCAGACCGCTCCCATGGTCGATAAACACACCCGACTCAATCTGGGCGCCCGGATGAATCTCAATCTGGGTCCAGAAACGCCAGAACTGGCTGTGCATGCGAGCTAACAGCTTGAAGCCATGCCTCCATAGAAAATGCGAAAAACGATGAGCCGCCAAAGCTTTGAGACCCGGATAGGTTAATAAAACTTCCAGCGATGTTCGCGCCGCTGGGTCATTTTCTTTTACAATATTAATGGATTCTTTCCACCAACCCATGCTAACCCCTTCCTTTCTCTTAAATAAGGAAAGACGAGAGCTCAGCTCGTCTCTACTAATGTTCATCTTACTCTAGGAAAAGTAAGCGGTTCAGAAACTCTGGCATAGAACCTGCCAGCTTCAAACTAGTTAGACAGTTACCTGCAAACACGCCCGACTCCTAGCCGCCTAGACTCCCATAGGTCAAAGCAAACCTTTTGAAAGAGAGGGTGCCCCAAACGGACTAGTTTCTCTATCCTTCTGTTTGCTCGACTTTGACTTCCTTTCGTTCCTTGTGAACTTTTGGATGATGATGTTTACCATGGTCTTTCTTTGGCTTATCAGACTTAGGCGGACGCGGCAAGAGAGCCTTCATAGAGGCATCTACGCGGCCTTTTTCGTCAATCTTAATGACTTTAACATCAACAAAGTCACCAATTTGCACCAGATCTTCGACATTGTTGGTCCGAGTCCAAGCCATTTCCGAAATGTGAACCAGTGCATCCGTCTTGTCAAAGAGGTTGACAAAGGCACCGAATTTCTCAATTCGAACAACCTTGGCATGATAAACTTCGTCCACTTTTGCTTCGCGGACCAAGCCAGCAATGATTTCCTTGGCACGATTAATGGCATCTTGGTCGCTGGAGTAGATGGATACATTACCCTCTTCATCGATATCAATCTTAACACCTGTTTCAGCGATGATCTTGTCGATGGTTTCTCCGCCTTTTCCGATGACAATCTTAATCTTATCCACATCAATCTTGATGGTGTCGATTTTCGGAGCAGTCGGAGCCAACTCAGGACGCGGAGCTGGGATAGTCGCTTCAATCAAGTCTAGGATTTCAAAGCGGGCTTTCTTAGCCTGGGCCAGAGCTTCTGTCAGGATTTCCGCTGTAATTCCTTCAATCTTGATATCCATCTGCAGGGCGGTAATCCCTTCGCGGGTACCAGCTACCTTAAAGTCCATATCGCCAAAGTGGTCTTCCAAACCTTGAATGTCCGTCAGAACTGTATAGTTGCTGCCATCTGAAATCAAGCCCATAGCAATTCCGGCAACTGGTGCCTTAATCGGCACACCACCAGCCATCAGAGCCAAAGTGCCCGCACAGATAGAGGCCTGTGAGGACGAACCGTTTGACTCCAAGACTTCCGCTACCAGACGAATTGCATACGGAAACTCTTCCAAGCTAGGCAAGACTTGCTCCAAGGCGCGTTCCCCAAGAGCACCGTGTCCAATTTCACGACGACCAGGAGCCCCATAACGACCTGTCTCACCGACAGAATATTGCGGGAAGTTATAGTGGTGCATGAAGCGTTTCTTGTATTCTGGATCCAAGCCGTCCACGATTTGCGTTTCGCCCATTGGTGCCAGAGTCAGGACAGACAAGGCTTGGGTTTGCCCGCGAGTAAAGAGACCAGATCCATGCACGCGCGGCAGGTAATCCACTTCCGCATCCAGCGGACGGATTTCATCAACCTTACGGCCATCAGGACGGATCTTATCTTCAGTAATCAAACGACGCACTTCCGCATGCTCCATTTGTTCCAAGATTTCAGCCACATCTCGCATGATACGGTCGAATTCCTCGTGGTCTGCATATTTTTCTTCGTAGACTGCTGTGACTTGGTCTTTGACAGCCTGAGTTGCGGCTTCGCGCGCCAGCTTTTCTTCTACCTGAACAGCCTTTTGCAAATCGCTGTTATATGCTGCGACAATCTCTGCCTGCAACTCTTCATCAACATGCAGCAATTCTACTTCTGCTTTTTCCTTACCGACTGCTGCGACAATTTCTTCTTGGAAGGCAATCAATTTTTTGACCGCTTCGTGCCCTTTGAGAAGAGCTTCCAACATGATATCTTCAGACAGTTCCTTGGCTCCAGATTCTACCATGTTGATAGCTTCTTTGGTACCAGCCACTGTCAGTTCCAAAAGTGAAACTTCTTTTTGTTCCTTGCTAGGGTTGATGATGAATTCACCGTCTACATAGCCAACCTGAACTCCTGCGATAGGGCCGTTAAAAGGAATATCTGAGATAGAAAGAGCCAGAGAGCTACCGAACATAGCAGCCATTTGAGGCGAAGCACCTTCATCATAAGAAAGAACGGTATTGATAACCTGAACTTCATTGCGGAAACCTTCCGCAAACATGGGACGAATCGGACGGTCAATCAAACGAGCCGTCAAAGTCGCATCTGTTGACGGACGGCCTTCGCGCTTGTTAAAGCCACCAGGATATTTCCCAGCTGCATACATTTTTTCCTCATAGTTGACTTGCAATGGGAAAAAGTCACCAGTAGCCATCTTTTTGGACATGGTTGCCGCAGTTAAAACGGTACTTTCTCCATATCTAACAACAGCACTACCATTTGCCTGCTTTGCAACCTGACCGGTTTCAACAACCAGCTCACGACCTGCAAAAACGGTTTTAAAAACTTGTTTTGTCATAAAGACTCCTTGCCGAGCACATGCTCAATTTTTTTCATACGCCTTGGCTACAAAGATCAAGATATTAAGACCGTCAAAAGCAAAGTAAAAATAGGAAACTGGTGAAGTCTTCGATGAAGAAAAGACCGTTTATCTTTTTACACAGCTTTTAGGTCGTATTCAGTTCATCAAGATACACTTAAAGTGCTAAGGAGCGGTTCGACTAGCTCTTTTAATTTGATTTGATGGTCTTAGTAGCTTATTATATCCTCATCTTTGTATCAAGCACGTACAGACCCTATTTTACCACAATTTCAGTCAAAAGAAAAAGACCGGAAATGGCTTTTTTCTATAAAAATACTGAAAATCTATTTTTCTTTTTTCTAAGCAGACAGCTGAAGTCATATTTCCCTAATTTTTTCCTATGAGCAAGACATTCTGAAGGATTTTTTGCTATACTTAATATAGTTATTTAATCAAAAGGAGTAAACTATGGAACAAAAACATCGTTCTGAATTTCCGGAAAATGAACTCTGGGATCTGACAGCCCTTTACCAAGACCAGGAGGACTTCCTGCGGGCCATCGAAAAGGCCAGAGAGGACATCCAGAAATTCGTCCGTGATTACCAAGGCAAGCTCAGCACTTTCGAAGATTTTGAGCGGGCCTTTGCTGAGTTGGAGCAGATTTATATCCAAATCGGCCATATTGGCAACTACGGCTTTATGCCACAGACCACTGACTTTGGTGATGAGAGCTTTGCGCAGATCGCCCAAGCAGCCATGGAGTTTGAGACCGAGGCCAATGTCGCGCTCAGCTTCTTTGACGACGCCCTGGTCGGTGCAGATGAGTCTGTCTTAGAGAGACTAGGCCAAGAAGCCCATCTGACTTCAGCCATTCGCCAGGCTAAAATCAAAAAAGCCCACTATCTGGGAGCGGATGTCGAAAAAGCCTTGACCAATCTAGGTGAAGTCTTTTACAGTCCACAGGATATTTACACTAAGATGCGGGCCGGCGACTTTGCTATGGCTGACTTTGAAGTAGACGGCAAAGTTTACAAAAACAGTTTTGTTACCTACGAAAATTTCTATCAAAACCATGAAAATGCAGAAATCCGTGAAAAAGCTTTCCGTTCTTTCTCAGAAGGCCTTCGTCAGCACCAAAACACCGCTGCTGCTACCTATCTGGCTCAGGTCAAGTCTGAAAAACTACTGGCCGATATGAAGGGCTATGACTCTGTCTTTGACTACTTGCTGGCTGAGCAAGAAGTCGATCGCTCTATGTTTGACCGGCAGATTGACTTGATTATGAGCGAATTTGCCCCAGTAGCTCAGAAATACCTCATGCATGTCGCCAAGGTCAATGGACTGGAAAAGATGACCTTTGCCGACTGGAAGCTGGACTTGGACAGCGAGCTCAATCCTGAAGTCAGCATTGATGATGCCTGTGACCTGGTCATGAAGTCAGTCGAGCCACTCGGACAAGAGTATTGCCAAGAAATCGCCCGCTATAAAGAAGAACGTTGGGTAGACTTTGCGGCCAATGCTGGAAAGGATTCTGGAGGCTATGCTGCGGATCCTTATCGGGTTCACCCTTATGTCCTCATGAGCTGGACCGGTCGCATGAGCGATGTCTATACTCTGATTCACGAGATCGGCCACTCTGGTCAGTTTATCTTCTCTGACAATCACCAAAGCTATTTCAACGCCCACATGTCCACCTACTATGTGGAAGCACCGTCTACCTTTAATGAGCTCCTGCTCAGCGACTACCTGGAACGCCAGTTCGACAATCCTCGTCAGAAACGCTTTGCCCTGGCTCACCGTCTGACGGATACTTACTTCCACAACTTCATCACTCACTTGCTGGAAGCTGCCTTCCAACGCAAGGTCTATACTTTGATCGAAGAAGGCGGAACCTTCGGTGCAAGCAAACTCAACGCTATCATGAAAGAAGTCTTGACAGAATTTTGGGGCGATGCCGTTGAAATCGACGATGATGCTGCCCTGACCTGGATGCGTCAGGCCCACTACTACATGGGACTTTACAGCTACACTTACTCCGCAGGCTTGGTCATTTCTACTGCCGGCTACCTACACCTGAAAAATGACGAAAATGGTGCCCGTGACTGGCTTGAGCTACTCAAATCCGGCGGCAGCAAGACTCCGCTTGAATCAGCTATGATTATCGGTGCAGATATTTCGACAGACAAACCACTCCGCGATACGATTCAATTCTTGTCAGACACAGTTGAGCAGATTATTGCCTACAGCAAGGAGTTGGGGGAATAATGAATAGACAAAATCAGCTTGAACCTTTCGTTCAAGCTGATTTTTTAGCCTTTATAATAATTTTAAAAAAGTCTGAACAAATACAAATAAAGTAAAATGTAAGCACTGAAACAGGTGATAAAGATAAGCCACCTTGTCCAGAACTGGGACTTGATATAATTTTCAGGTCGCAATAGCCCTATGAAAAACCAGATGAGACTCCAAAAAATCAATCCCAATAGCTGAGCGGCAAAATATGAAATGAAAAGCAAAACAGGAATCAATAAGGCCAGTACTATTATAATCCTTTTTTGTGTTATCTGTTCCCGCTGGATCATACACCCCACAAAGAAACAGAAGACCGCTGGAGCGATGAATGGTGTCAAAATCATAAAAGCAAAGAAGAAATTCGCTAATAACTTAATAATAACCAGCACCTCGTTTCCATCATGTTTTAAATAGTCCCTCCCTCTAGCGTGGCCTATTAACAACTTTACCCGATAATTTTCTTTTTTCTTATTATACCTTAAATATTGTCTTTTTAAACAAAAAATTTAAAATTAATCTATTTGCTTATCTTCTTCCAACATTTATTAGTGAAAACAAAATAGACCACTCCCAAAAAAGAGCAGTCTCATTTTAAAACAGGTCTATTTTAGTCTTACACTCACTGACTATCCTAACTCCGCCACAATGGCTTTAATCTGCTGGGCAGTATGGACACCCGCTACCTGCTTGACGACTTGACCGTCTTTTTTAAAAAGTAGTGTCGGGATAGACATGATGCCAAAGGTGCGTGCTGTCGCTGGATTTTCATCCACATCCATCTTGACAATCTTGAGCTCATCTTCAGAAAGTTCCTCTGATAGTTTATCGAGGATTGGCCCCTGCATGCAGCAAGGCCCGCACCAAGTCGCCCAAAAGTCAATGAGCACTAATCCTTCCCTGGTTTCTTGTTCAAAACTTGCATCTGTGATTGCTTTTACCATTATTTTTCTCCTTTATTTTTAGTCAAACTTTGCCAAATCCTGCTTCATCAGGAAAAAGAACACATCTCCATAAGTGCCCTGATAGTTCAAATCATAGCCTTTATAAGTCAGCTTTTTAACCGGATAATAATCTGCTACCCCAATCAAGCAGGCTTGCTGGGACTGCTCAAACTCCTGATAAGACTCAAAGGTCATCTTCCGCTCCTGCTTGACAGCATCCAAATAGGTAATTTCAATCATAAAACCTCCTTTCGATTACAATTGTAACCAACATGTTTTATAACTATATTGTAACCTATGATATTACATCAGTCAAATGAAACGACTTGGGGAAATCAATCCACTTTTCAAGTAAGCCGCCGATTGCCTGACAAACAAAAAAGCCTCCCATCGGAAGACTTTCCCATGTAAATAAGAAAAAACAGGTTCAATGCCCCTTGTGCTTTTTCAACCGTTTTTGCTGTTTGAGTTTGAATTTCCTTTGCTTAGCCAGTTCTTTCTGCTGCTTGCGCTTGACTCGAGCGATTTTCTTTTGCTCTTCAAATTGCAGCTTCAGCGCTTCCTGAGACTTTGAAGAACGTGAAGCCATCTGCTCCTTTTTAGCCTGTCTCTGCAGGCGTTTAGGACTGACCGACTTAGTCATCTCCTTAACTCTGATGCTAGGACTAAACTTCAACCGATGATAATAACGGTTTAGAAAATTCAACAATTCCTGCGTACTAGGCTCTGCACCAAAGGTGACTCGGCAAACTCTATAAGATTGAGCATGTTCCTGCTCGAAAAGACCGTGCCAAAATCCCTCTTCAAAATAAACTGTCAGCGTCATTGAAATCTTATCCATGACAGCCCCTCCTTTAAAAATTCCTAAGAATGGACAACCAAGGAGGAAGGTTACTGACAAAAAATGGATTTTTTGCGTCTGGACTACCAACCAGAACTGTGTTTTTATCTTAGTAGCTACAGTTTAGCAAGATTTTCTAAAAAACTCAAGGTTATCGGAATCTCGCTTAGATGACTGAATTGGATTTTCTTGTATGAGATCCAGAAAAATCAAAAACAAGAAATCTCTCCCCTTGTAAAATAAATTCATTTCCGCTATAATACTACAAATACTGAAAGGAGAGAGAGATGAAATACATTTGGGCCTTCTTAGTAACCTTGGTCTTGGCTGGACTGACTGTTTTCTTCTGGCATTCTCAGACTAAACCGAACCCTACCCCTCCTAAGCCAGAAATCACACAGACAGCTTCTAGCGAGAAGAGCGACAATCAACCGACTCCTACTGATGACATTGTGTCTGAAGAGTACAGCGTTTCACACGATGACAAGCAACTCTACGGAAAGATTACTGCTCCCTCTGACTACAAGAGTAAAAAATTGCCGACTATTGTTATCGCGCATGGATTCAACAACACCCTTGAGCAATATGAAATGTACAGCCAGCTGCTGGCAAAGCAAGGTTATCTGGTTTACAGCTTTGATTTCTACGGTGGCAGCCGCCAATCGAAAAGCGGTGGGCAGGATATGCTGAATATGTCGGTCAAGACCGAACTGACAGACTTGACTCAAGTCATGGAAAAGCTTCGTTCTGAGACCTTTGTAGATAAGAGCAAAATGAGTTTATTCGGTGCCAGCCAAGGCGGTGTTGTTGCCAGTCTCTATGCTGCAGCTTATCCTGACCGTGTGCACAAACTCATGCTTATCTTTCCGGCCTTCGTTCTTTTCGATGATGCCAAGGAGACCTACCGTGAGCTGGGAAGCCCAGACCTCGATCAACTTCCTGATAGCCTGACACACCGCAATGCTACTCTGGGCAATATTTATCTGATTGATGCCTTAGACATTGACATTCAAGCAGAGCAGGCCAAAATCACCGCTCCGACCCTCATTATCCACGGTACTGACGACGCTGTCGTTCCCTACCAGTATGCGGTTGACGCCAGTCAGACCATTCCAAATGCAGAGCTGGTCACTGTAGAAGGCGGGAAACATCGCATTGACCAACGCTTCGCTATCACTGCCGCTCCTGCAATCCAAAAATTCTTGAAAGAGTAAAACTCACTGATAGAAAAAGTTCTTCTAAAGAAATAGAAGAGCTTTTTAGTTGAAGCATTAGAAGAATTAGTCTAAGACAGAAGATGTCAATGATACTTGAGTATCTCAAGACGGGCTAGATTTTAGAGGTAAGATAGTCAAAAAGCCCTCTGAAATCAGAGAGCTAATTTGAACTCGGGGTAAAATCCTAGTGAAAATTAAAAATCTCCCCGAAGGGAGAAGATCTGGTTTATTTTACCTTACAGTGCTAGGAACCGTAACCGAAGATAATACTTGAGTATATCGAGGTAAGGTGACAAAAGTAAAAAGCTCTATAATTTCTGTAGTGGGTAAATCCACCGCAGGGATTATGGAGCCTATTTTGTTGTAGAAAAAAAGTCCCATAAGACCTATAATGAAAAGCAACGAAACCATCATTAGAAAGACTCATATGAAACAAGAAATTTTATCACAAACCTACTCGAAATTAAAGACAAAAATATCATCATTCTAGATTACAAGGACTCGGGGACTCATAAAGAAATCCTCGCTAAGCTAGATTATCCCGCACCTAAATGCCCTCACTGC
>NZ_CABPTS010000009.1:0-72972 GCF_902460385.1 Streptococcus sp. Marseille-P7376 | reverse complement strand
ACAGATTTTCGATCAACGTAAGATTGATGTGGAACCTGTCTTTGGGCAGATAAAGGCTTATTTGGGTTACAAGAGATGTAACCTAAGAGGCAAGCGTCAGGTGAAAATTGACATGGGTTTAGTGCTCCTGGCCAATAATCTCCTTAAATACAATAAGAGAACGGTTCAAATTTAAAAAGCTAGAGTTCCATAATTGGGAATCTCTAGCTTTTTTGTGACTGAGAACTATTTTGTCTCAGACTCTTTTTTCTAATCTTTTTGTTCTTTTAGAAAATCCTTGGCTTCCTTAATCCAGATTGGCATTTGCTTGCCTAAGGGCGCAAAACCAATTTTACAACGATCATTTGAAAAGCGATGCCGTCTCGGTAAGCGATGTTTTTCTTCCTCTAAGGTCCGCATAGACAGACTGGCCTTGCCAGAAAACTCGTCATAATCCACCACCTGCACGAGAACCTGATCCCCGATTTTTAAAATATCGTGAATATTATCAATATAGCCCGTCCGAATCTCAGAAATATGAATGAGGCCAATCAGACCGCTTTCTAGTTCAACAAAGGCACCGTAGGGCTGAATCCCTGTAATTTTGCCCTTTAACTTATCTCCGATTTTCATTCGTCTATAACCTCAATCGTCTCAATAACAACATCCTCAAGCGGTTTATCCATTGAAGCTGTCTCAACTGCTGCGATTTTGTCCAAAACTTCATAAGAAGCCTCATCTACTAACTGCCCAAATACAGTATGTCGACGGTCCAAATGCGGTGTCCCGCCCTTGCTAGCATAAATTTCAGCAATTGGCTCCGGCCATCCTCCCCGAGTCAATTCCTTGGTTGAATAAGGAAGACTGCTGTTTTGAACAATAAAGAACTGACTGCCATTGGTATTTGGTCCAGCATTTGCCATTGACAGGGCTCCACGGATATTATAAAGCTCTGGTGAAAACTCGTCTTCAAAGCGCTCGCCGTAAATTGACTCGCCACCCATCCCAGTACCAGTCGGATCGCCACCCTGAATCATAAAATCTTTGATAATTCGGTGGAAAATCACTCCGTCATAGTAGCCATCCTTAGATAAGGCGATAAAGTTGGCAACTGTTTTCGGCGCTTGCTCTGGAAACAGTTTGATCTTCAAATCCCCATGATTAGTCTTGATTTTTGCAACCGGTCCTTCAACCGCTTCAGGATTGACCTGTGGGAAATTCAACTCTTTTTCTACCATTCCTAACTCCTCCAAAGCATAAAAAATACCATCTTCTTCTACTGTTTTTGTGATGAAATCTGCCTTTTTCTGCAGTTCTTTATGGGAAATCCCCATAGCAATGCTGATACCTGCATAGTCAAACAATTCTAAATCATTAAGCTCATCGCCAAAAACCAAGACATTCTCAGGTTTTAAGTCTAGATGCTCCGCCACCTTAGTAACACCAGCTGCCTTTGAACCTTCTGTCGGAACAACATCCGATGAATGCTCATGCCAGCGAACCAAGCGCAGAGCTGAGGCTAGATCCTCTGGCAACTGTAAACTGTCTCCTACATTTTCAAAGGTCCACATTTGGTAGATTTCACGATCTTTGTAAAAATCAGGATTGACAGCCAGATCTGGATATATGATATCAATTGCGGACGAAATCATCGGATTGCGGACGGATAAAGCCGCTTCATGACTACCTACCAAACCGTAATCAATCCCCGCTTCCTTGGTCCATGCAATGTAGGATTCCACACACTCTTGTGGAATGACCGTTTTAGCAATAACTTCCCCTCTTCGATTTTCAACGTAAGCCCCATTCAAGGTGACAAAAAAATCAGGATCCAAGGCACGAATTTCTGGAACGACTCCAAAAATGCCACGTCCAGAAGCAATTCCTGTCAGAATACCTTTTTCTCTCAGCTGCTGAAACACAACTTTGATTGACTCTGGGATGAAGCCTGTATTCTTTACTCGCAAGGTGTCGTCGATATCAAAGAAAACAATCTTAATTTTTTTTGCCTTATATTTTAATTTTGCGTCCATATTTTCCTCTTTCAATCTAATCTTTTCTATTATATCATTAAAAATCGTCTTGCGGAACAAGGTGATGCTGAAAAGCGTAGACGACTGCCTGGGTTCGATCGCTCACTTCCAGCTTGGATAAAATATTGGACACATGCGTCTTGACTGTTTTCAAGGAAATAAAGAGCTCATCAGCAATCCGCTGATTTTCATAGCCCTTGGCTAAAAGCCCCAAAATATCCCGCTCCCGCGCTGTCAAATCCTCATAAAGCTCTATATGATTTCGATGGTATTCAACCTTCTTACTGACTTCTGTTTCAATGGCAAATTCACCTTTTGCAACCTTTCTGACTGCGTGGAGAATTTCCTCAGCACTGGAGGTCTTCAGCATATAGCCACGAGCACCAGCATCCAACACTGGATAGATTTTTTCATTGTCCAGATAAGACGTCAAAATCAAAATCTTTGCCTCTGGCCATTCTTTCAAGATAGCCAAGGTGGCATCAATACCGCTCATCTCTGGCATTACAATGTCCATTATAATTACATCGGGCCGGCTTGCCAAGGCTGCTTCGACTCCTTCTCTGCCATTGGTGGCTTCTGCTACTCCTTCAACATCTTCCTGTAATTCTAAAAAGCTTTTTAAACCCAATCTGACCATTTGATGGTCATCCACTAGTAATATTTTCATCTTTTCCCCCTTCTAATAACGGAACACAGATTTCGATAGAGAATCCTTTTTTCGGAGCTGTCAAAATTTTTAGACTGCCAGCCATATCATGCACTCGATCCTCAATATTTTTCAAACCATAACTCAGTTCATCCAAAGTAGCTGGTTCAAAGCCGATTCCATCATCAGAAACCTTGAGTTTTAATCCATTTCGCGTCTGATAAAGATAGATGTCCAAACGATTAGCCTGAGCATGACGCAGGGTATTGTTGATCATTTCCTGGATAATCCTGAAAATATGCTCCTCAATCTGCTTGGGGAGACTGGCAACCTCGTGTTTAAACTGGACAGTCAGATCCGACTTATCTCTTAATTCCTTAATTAAAACATCCATGCCCTCTACTAAAGTCCGATTTTCCAACTCTGTCGGCCGTAAATGCAAGAGTAAAATCCGCAAATCTTTTTGTGCTGTATCCAGAATGTCAGCGATTCCCTTTAGCTGCTCTTGGAGATTTTCTTTTTCAAGCCGCTCCACATTTCCGGCAACTCCTGAGAGAATCATATTGGCTGCAAACAGCTCCTGACTAACCGTGTCATGCAAATCACGCGCAATCCGCCTGCGCTCCTTCTCAACAATTTTCTCCTCCGCCTGCAAAGACTGATTCTCAGACTTCTGCAAATTCTCAGTTAGAGTATGCACTTTTTCTTCCAATTGAAGTAAAGAATAGTCCAGCTCTACCTGACCGGTCGCTTCTAAAGCTTTGCCCTCTAAAATGTATTTGACATTTTTTTGAACCTGAGAAACGGATAGAAACTGAAGAAACTTTGCTGCAGCAATCAATAAAACAGTCAGAGATAGACCTAGAACTACAACAAAAAACATAAAAGACTGCAGAAGTTCTAGATTGTTTAGGAGCTTTTGCCATTCAAAATTAAAAATATTAAAAATGTAATGAAAGATGATCCCTAGAACAAAGAAGGTATAGAGAAAAATGACCAAGTAACTTGTTTTTTTCACTTTCTGACAACCTCCACATTTCCTAAAAAGCTGACCAACACAATTTTTACAGTTTTACTCGCTCGCTTATAATCTGGCGTTGTCAGGGAAATCGTTTCATTGCGCAACTTGCGAGATGGATGATTCAGAAAGTTTAAATCCCCGTACAATGTATTCATTTGAAGCTGGATTTCCACGTCAAGCGGCACAATGATTCGGGTATCTCCAAAGGCCTTACGAATAATCACCACATTATCATGATTTGCTAAAATAACATCTTCTAAATGGACAGTATCTTTTCCAATCAACCGCAAAAGATTAATATCATGAAACTGACAATTATCTTTTGAAAAATGTTGCAAATCTCCCAGCCAACGATTTTTATCCCTTTGAATTTCGACATCTTCTTCAAAAACCAGATAGCTTTCCTGATTTTCCTTGTAAATATATGGGTAAGCTACCATCAAACCATAAATAACTGCAAACAAAAGGGCTGCAATCACATAAGGATTGAGCATGATAATGAAAAACAGCATAATCATTGATGCCACTAATAAAAAATTCCCTTTTTGTTTACCAAAATAATAATATAAAAGCAGGAGAAAAAGGACCATAATGATAACAACACGCGAAAAATCTGCTGCCAACATCGTGATAAGAGCCATAGACAATAAGATTGTTTCAACAAAGATGAATAATTGAACTTTCCACATAGCCTTTTCCTTTCTGTACCTCTCTATTCTAACAAAAATAAAAAGAAAAACCTCCGTCTGAGGCACGAAATAAAAAAATAAATCACTTATGTCCAAAGAAAAATGGTCATAAGTGATGTATGAAAACTATTAACGACTAGAGCTGCTGCTCGACGATGAAGTAGAGCTGGATTGTGCATCATCATCTGATTGACTATGAGAACTAGATGACGATTCTGATGAACTCGTTGACGAGCTTGCAGTAGTACCATCTGTCACATAGAGAGTGATTTTTGTTGATTTTAGACTAACACTTTGTCCGGCTGCTGGTGTCTGCGAGGTCACTAAATCGGCTTGACTAGAAGCCACCGAGCGATCAATAACCCGCTCAATGTTCGAAGACGGAATTCCCATCTCGATTAAGTAAGAACGAGCATTGGCATAAGTGTACTGAAGACTGCCAAAATTTGGCATTTCTACAGTGCTAGTCTCTTTTGCAACTCTCAGGGTAATTTGAGCATTTGAAGATAAATCGTACGTTGCCCCAGCTGCTGGTGTCTGACTGATAACAACTCCTGGATCATAATCTTCTGATTCCACTTCTTCAATTTTTATTAATTTTTCGGAAACCTTTTTATTCTTCAAATCTTCAACTGCTGCTGAATATTTTTGACCTGTATAATCCGCCATGATAAGGTTCTTGGGGCCTTTAGAAATAATGAGGTTTATTTTGCTACCTTCCCGCCGCTGACTTCCTGCCTGAGGATCCGTCTTAATGACATGACCGGAAGCAACCGAATCACTGTTTTCTTCTTTTTCTTCTCCGACTACTAAATCTTTAGCTTCAATAGTCGCCCGAGCTTCTGCCACAGTTTGACCTGCCACATCTGGAACGGTGGTATTCGAAGGACTGTTATAAATCAGAACTGCAAATGCAGCTAAAACCAAGAAAACCGCCAAGAGCAGGACTTTATATCGGGTTCTTAAATGGTGTTTCTGTGCTTTCTTTTTTACAGGAGCTGGAGTTTCATCAGGTTTCCTCACTTCTGTTGGCTCAGTCTTTGGAATGGAGGTTTTTGTCGGTGAAACAGTCGGCTGAGGAATTGGCGAAATTTTTGGTAAGGTCTTGGTATCTGCTTTAGCAACATCATCAAAAACAAGTTTTTTTTCATTCCGTCGCTCATAAGACAAACTGCTCGACAAATCAACATACATTTCAGCAACAGACTGATAACGATCCGTTAATTTTTTAGCTGTTGCCTTGATAACCACATTTTCCAAGGCTTGAGGAACATTGGGATTTTCTGCAATGATCGATGGCAATGGCTTTTGAAAATGCTGGAGAGCAATCGTTACAGCGCTATCTCCATCGTAAGGGATATGCCCTGTCAGCATCTCATAGAAAATAATCCCCATTGCATAGATATCGCTTTGAATTGTTGCCTTTGAACCACGAGCCTGTTCTGGCGAAAGATAGTGGACCGAGCCCAGCATAGAGTTAGTCTGGGTCAGACTTGTCTCAGCAAAGGCCACAGCGATCCCAAAGTCTGTCACCTTGGCATTACCATCTGGAGTTAAGAGGACATTTTGTGGTTTCAGGTCACGGTGAACAATCCCCCGCGTATGCGCAAGGCGCATAGCCAAAAGAATTTGTCCCATGATTCTAACCGCTTCTTCGTTTGAAATCGGAGAATTTTCTTTGATATAGCGCTTGAGGTCAAGTCCTGCTACATATTCCATGGCCAGATACTGCTGGCCATCTTCTTCTCCAATATCAGTAATCCGAACGATGTGCGGATGGTCCAAGTCAGCCATCGCCTTGGCTTCCCGCTGGAAGCGCGCTACGGCAATAGGATCTGTCTGGTAATTGGTCCTGAGAACCTTTACTGCAACTTCCTCACCATCCAAAATCAAATCCTTGGCCAGATAGACATCTGCCATGCCTCCTCGACCAATTTGCTTGATGATTTTATATCGCCCGGCAAAAATCTTGCCGATTTGAATCATGCCTCATCCTCCTTGTCAAAACGAACCAGAGCGACTGTGATATTATCCAATCCTCCAGCATTGTTGGCAAAGCGAATCAATGTTTGAGTTTTCTCAGACAGACTGATGTCACTGGTCACGATGTCATAGATCTCACTTCCTGAAATCATGTTTGTCAGTCCATCACTGTTTAGCAGTATATAATCACCATCTTCCAAGGTTACCATACCATAATCGGGCTGCACCTCATCTTTTTGACCAATTGACTGGGTGATAATATTCTTCTGCGGGTGGCGTTCTGCCTCTTCTTGTGTAATCTGTCCGGCTTTTAGAAGAGCATTAACAAGGGAATGGTCGCTAGTTAACTGGCTGTATTCCTCACCACGAATCAGGCCAATCCGTGAATCACCAATGTGGGCATAGATGGCTTGATTACCAATGATAGCTAAGGCTTCCAGAGTTGTCCCCATGCCCTTATACTCTTCATCCTGACCAAATTGGTGAATGCGCCGATTTTCTTCTTCCAAGTGCTCTGCAAACCATTCACGGACTTGGTTCACCGAGTCAATCTGGGTATTAACCCATGCGGCACCTAAGTCTGTTACCGCCATTTCACTGGCAATATTGCCAGCTCTGTGGCCGCCCATACCATCGGCCAAGATGATCATGGTCTTGCCAGCACGATTTACAAAATGATTGGCATAATCCTGATTATTTGTTCGCTTTTGACCAACATCTGTTAATAATGAAATTTCCATACTGTCAGTTTCCTCCTCCAGTTAAGATATCTTCCTAAATTGACTGATAAAAAATCCATCACTGCCATATAATTCTGGTGTAATCAAGATACAGCCGTCTTTTACGATATCTTCTCTTTCATGTTCTAATCTAACTTGCTCAAAGTTTGGATGTCTTTCTAAAAATTGCTTGACTACTTCAAAATTCTCTGCAGACACAATCGTGCAAGTACTATAAGTTATTATACCACCTTTACGTAGACTTTGACAAACGCTGTCTAATATATCCAGCTGAATTTTTTGCAGGCTCTGAAAATCTGCATTTTCTTTATTGTACTTAATGTCTGGTTTACGACGAATCAAGCCGATTCCAGAGCAAGGAGCATCCACCAAAATCTTGTCAAAAGCATCTGGTCCAAAAGTCTCAAATACCTTGGTCGCATCCAGCTTTTGAGTTGTAATTTTATCTGCTAAGCCTAGACGATCTGCATTTTGACGAATCAAGTCCAGCTTATGGTCGTAGAGATCCAAGGCTGTAATCTGACCAGTCGTCAGATAGGAAGCCATGTGAACAGCCTTGCCACCCGGCGCACTGCAAGCATCCAAAATCTGCTCCTCTCCTTCGATGGCTAGAGTCGGAGCGACAAGCTGGCTAGACTCATCCTGAATCGTAATCGCTCCGCTTTCAAAGAGCTGATGCTCAGCAAAATGCCCTTGCTTCTTGACCAAGGCTGAAGGAGCCAAGAGCGAATCTTCCGCACCTAAAACTGCTTTAATTTCTTCCTTTCGAGCCAAATCCGTCACTCGAATGCTGGCCTTGTTGCGTTCAAAGAGACTTTCAAAAATAGCCTCCGCGCGTTCTTCCCCGTATTCGTCAATCAAGACCTTAACCAGCCAGACCGGCAGAGAATACTGGACTGAGTAGCGCTTATTCTTGCGGTTAATAGTGGTCGGATCAGCTGCGCCTTCCCGCTCGATCTTCCGTAGGATGGCATTGACATATTTTTCACTGCCACGCTTGCGGCCTTTTGCAATCTCAACAGCTTCATTAACGACAGCATGCTGGGGGATTTTATCCAGATAGAGCATCTGATAAAGGCTGAGCTCAAGCAGGATATAGAGCCAGTTATCTAGTTTATCTCTGTCCTCCACCCAATGAGCCAGCTGCCATTCCAGACTAATTTTGCGAGCGACCGTTCCATAGACCAGCTCCGTCACCAAGCTTTTATCAGCTGAACTGAGAGCACTCTGTTTCAGAGCCTTGTTGAGAGCAATATTGGAATAAGCACCCTCTTCAAAGACTTCTTCCAGAATTTCCAGAGCAAGCTCTCGGGCTCTTTTTTGCTTACTCTCCAAATTCATCACCTACCACTAAGCTTCGGCCCAGACCGTTGAGGAAGTCCTTGATGTCCATCTTGGGCTTGCCGAATGGCTGCACCGTTTTTAGTGAAAGGGCTCCCTGACCCGCTGCGACGACTAATTCTTTTTTGCTGATCGTCAGGATTTCACCCGGACGACCACTGCCTTCCGCTTGGCTAACTTCGTAAATCTTGAAGCGCTGACCAGCTAGCAGGGTATGGGCCACCGGCCAAGGATTCATGCCCCGAACCTGATTGAAAATCTGGCGACTGGTCTTTGTCCAATCAATCCGCTCTTGATCTGGGCTGATATTTGGTGAAAAAGTCACCAGTTCTGGTTCTTGAGGCTGGGCTTGAATCTCTCCCGCTACATAGGCTGGTAAGACTTCTAAAAGAAGGTCGCGACCAATCATAGCTAGTTTTTCAAAGAGAGTTCCGACATTATCAGACTCTTCAATGGCTATCGCTCGACTGGCAATCATATCACCAGCATCCATCTCTTTGACCATCTCCATAATAGTTACACCAGCTTCTTCATCACCATTTATCAAAGCATAATGAATTGGCGCTCCGCCACGGTATTTGGGCAAGAGAGACGCATGGACATTCACTGCGAAGTTAACGCTATCCAGCAAACGGCTAGGCAGAAACTGGCCAAAGGCTGCTGTCACGATACCATCAGCTCCCAAGTTCATAATTTCTTCCAAGTCCGCGCTTTTAGCCAACTTTTCTGGTTGGTAAACCAGCAAGCCGTTAGCTAAAGCCACTTCCTTGACCGGTGTCATGCGAATCTCCTTTTTGCGGCCCACTGCTCGGTCAGGCTGAGTGACCACCGCTAAAATTTCATATTGTTCGCTTTCCAGCAGGCCTTTTAAGACCGTTGCTGAAAAGTCAGGTGTCCCCATAAAGATTAATTTCACTGTCGTTTCCTCAAATCTGTCGCAGACCACTGTCGCCTACGACTGTTTTTCTTTCTATTATACCAAAAAAGCGAGCAAAGCTGACAGCTCTCGCTCACTTTTGCCATCAGATAAAATTCTGGGGCTCGTTATCAATACTGAGCCGCAGGTCCTTGTTTTCCGCTTGCTGCGTTAGTTCCAAGACCCGATTGAGCGTAGTTTGTAGGTCATCCTCAAAGCGATACTTAAGTAAAATCTGATAGTGATAGAGATTGTGGGTGCGGGCAATAGGCTTGGGTGTGGGACCCAAAATTTGCACCTTGTCCGACAGGCCACTCCGTAAAATATCCATAACCTGATAAGATTTCTTGACTACCGTTTCCTCATCCTTGTGGGATAGGGTCAGCCCTACTGTATAGTAATAAGGTGGATAGCCCAACTGCCGTCGAATTCCCATTTCATAAGCGTAGAAGCCTTCATAGTCCTGCTTTCTGGCAAAGTCAATGGCATAGTGATGAGGATTGTAAGACTGGATAAAGACTTGTCCTGCTTTTTCAGCCCGACCTGCCCGACCTGCTACCTGAGTCAGTAGCTGGAAGGTCCGTTCAGAAGAGCGAAAATCTGGCAGATTCAGAGCCGTATCCGCATTGAGAACACCGACCAAGGTCACATTAGGAAAATCCAGTCCCTTGGCAATCATCTGAGTTCCCAGCAGAATATCTGCCTGCCCTTGACCAAAGGCCTCTAGGATTTCTTCGTGACTCCCCTTTTTACGGGTCGTATCCACATCCATCCGCAGAATGCGAGCTTCTGGAAAGAGGGTGGTCAATTCATCATAGGCCTTCTGCGTTCCCGTACCATAGTAGCGGATACTGCGACTGGCACAATTAGGACAGGCTTGCGGAATGTCCTTGGTAAAACCACAGTAATGGCAGTTCATGGTCTTGGTATCCATATGCAGGGTCAGAGAGATATCACAGTTGGGACAGGTATCCACCGTACCGCATTCTCGACACATGACAAAGCTGGAATAGCCTCGCCTATTGAGCATAAGAACCGTCTGTTCACCTTTCTCCAGACGATCCTGAATAGCTTCTAAGAGAACAGGAGTAAAATTACTAGCTTCATTTTGCCCAATGTAATCTCGAAAATCCACCACTTGAACCTGAGGAATCTGCGCCAGTGGGTTAGCCCGCCTGGTCAGCTGTAAAAAGTCATAGACGCCACGACTAGCTCTGGCCCTGCTTTCCAAACTCGGAGTCGCCGAACCCAACACCAAGACAGCTTGATTGTACTGAGCTCGCAGAAGAGCCACTTCTCTGGCATGGTAGCGAGGATTGGAATCCTGCTTGTAGGAGGACTCATGTTCCTCGTCAATGATGATGGCTCCGATATTTGTCAACGGAGCGAAGATGGCCGAACGCGCACCGACAACGACCTGAGCCTCTCCCCGCTCCACCTTGCGCCACTCATCGTACTTCTCACCGTCAGATAGACCAGAATGCAAAATAGCCACCTTGTCACCAAAGCGCGAGATAAAACGGTCAGTCACCTGAGGAGTCAGGGAAATTTCCGGCACCAGCATGATTGCCGTTTTGCCTTGGATTAGAGCCTCCTCAATGACCTTGAGATAAACCTCGGTCTTGCCACTCCCCGTCACTCCTTCTAGCAAAACAGGTTGAGTGTTTTCTTTACCGATTTTTTCACAAATCGCAGTGACCGCGACTGCCTGTTCCTCATTTAGAACCAGCTTTTTATCCTGTCGCTCCTTTTGGAAATGCGCAGCAGATCGGCTGACCTCTCTCTCCTCTGTGTGAAGAAGCTTCTTTTCTAAGAAAATGTTGACCACTGCAGGCGAAAAGAGCTTGCGTAAGTCTTTGAGGCGACCTGATTGCGGATTTTCCAGCAGAAATGCCTGAAGTTCCTGCTGCTTTTTCGCTCGGGCAGAAGGCAAGAACTGTGCCAATTGCTCTCTGTCCACCTGATACCAAGTTTCTATCTTAATATGCTTACGGTCGGTTGCTTGGTATTCCAAGCGAATCTTACCAGCCTGGGTCAGTCGCATGAGCTTGGACTGACTTTTCTTATCCAAATCAGAAAAACGAAGACTAGCTGTTTGACCGAAAATAGCCTGCCGTTCATCAGCCGATAGGTGATTCGTTGGATAAAGCAACTTGTCATAACTGGAATTGAGAAGACTAGGTAACATAGCCTTCAGGATGGAAATTTTATAGGAAAAGACAGATTGGCGCAGCTGGTCAGCTAGCCAGAGCTGCTCCGCATTGAGAACCGGTCTAAAGTCGAGAACTTCTGCAATATTTTTCAATTCTCCAATATGTCCAGCCAGATCTTCAGCTTCCTCATCCGCCAAGCCAACAATCAGCCCTTGAATCAAACGACCGCCCTTACCAAAAGGCACATGCACCCGCATTCCAGCTTCTAGCATTCCAGAAAACTCCTCTGGAATCGCATAGCTATAGGGTTTGTCCGTCTGCATCAGAGGAACATCGACAATAATCTTCGCAACTTTCACACTCTCACCCCGCTTTCCCTAAATGCCATATTCATAGAAAAAAATAAGATTGAGTAGCCCCAACCTTAAATCTTCTCACCCTCTTCTTTTTCTTTGGCAATTTGTTCTTTGATTTTGCGTTCTTCTTCTTCTTTGCGCAGTCGTTCCTCTTCTGCACGTCGGCGAACTGCTTCACGTTTTCCTTCTGGGTCTGGGTGAATCACGACATTACCAGATTCAATTTCTTCCAGAGCACGCAATGTTGATTTCTCTGATTTGAATTCCTGAGTTGGTTTAGCACCAGCTTCTAATTCATGAGCACGCTTGGCTTCCAAAATAACCAAAGAATATTTTGATGGCACCTTGTCCAACAGGGTGTCAATAGACGGTTTTAACATCATAATTTTCTACCTAATTTCTAACATAATTATCGTATAAGTACTTCATCTTTTGGAAGCATCTCTTGGTAGCGGCCGATAACTCGATCCACACGAAAATGCTCCGCTTCGATCACACGTTTTACGCGTTCAGCTGCCAAAGGTACTTGGTCGTTGACAATGGCATAGTCATACTCACGCATCAAGGCAATTTCTTCTTTTGCTTTCTCAATCCGCTGAGCAATAACTTCTGCGCTATCTGTCCCGCGACCAACCAAACGGTCTTTTAATTCTTCTAAATCTGGCGGAGTCAGAAAAATGAAGACAGCATCCGGGACTTTTTTCTTAACCTGGAGAGCACCTTGAACTTCAATCTCTAGGAAAACATCCACACCCTTATCCAAGGTCTCATTTACATAAGTGAGTGGAGTTCCATAATAATTTCCAACATACTCAGCATATTCCAGCATCTGTCCCTGACGAATCAGCTCCTCAAACTCTTCACGAGTGCGAAAGAAATAGTCAACCCCATCTACCTCACCAGGACGTTGTGGACGGGTTGTCATGGATACAGAATATTGAAACTGATTATCAGTGCTTTCAAAAATCTCTCGTCTGACTGTTCCCTTACCTACACCTGAGGGGCCTGAAAAGACGATTAGTAAGCCTCGTTCCGTCATCATATCTCCTTCATAATCTTTCTATCTAGTGTAACAGAATTATGCTTATATTTCAAGAGGATGTCTCTATTTCTATAGTGTTCTCATCAAAAAGTTAGCAGGCTAATCCGAAACCTCGTAGGAGAAGTAAGCACTTCACAAGAGAGAAAAAGCAAGCTGCTGCCAACTTGCTTTCCTTCTTATTTTGCGTAATCAACTGCACGCATTTCGCGAATGACTGTGACTTTGATATTACCTGGATATTCCAGATTATTTTCGATTTTTTCACGAACATCATGTGCTAAAATCGTAATCTTATCATCTTTGATCCGTTCTGGATTGACCATGATTCGAATTTCGCGGCCTGCTTGTAAAGCAAAGCTATTTTTTACGCCCTCAAAGCCGTTAGCAATTTCTTCCAAATCCTGTAGACGTTTAATATAGCTCTCAAGTGACTCACTGCGAGCACCCGGACGAGCTGCGCTAAGGGCATCTGCTGCCGCAACGATAACTGCAATCACGCTCTCAGGCTCCACATCTCCGTGGTGGCTGGCAATCGTATTAACAACGATTGGATGCTCTTTGTACTTACGAGCCAATTCTGTCCCGATTTCTACGTGACTGCCTTCCACCTCACGGTCAATGGCTTTCCCAATGTCATGAAGGAAACCAGCACGACGGGCAAGATTCGCATTTTCACCCAGTTCCCCAGCAATAATTCCAGAGAGCTTGGCTACCTCAATCGAGTGACGAAGAACATTCTGTCCATAAGAGGTACGGAACTGCAAACGTCCCATAATTTTCATCAAATCAGGATGCAGGTTTGGTGCCCCGATTTCGTAAGCGGCTGCTTCACCATACTCTCGGATACGATTATCAATTTCTATCCGATTCTTTTCAACCAGCTCCTCAATGCGGGCCGGATGAATACGTCCGTCCTTCAAGAGGGCTTCCATCGTCATGCGAGCAATTTCACGACGAACAGGATCAAAGCCTGAAAGAGTGACTACTTCGGGTGTGTCATCGATGATGACATCAATACCGGTCAAGCTTTCAAAAGTACGAATATTGCGCCCCTCGCGACCAATAATCCGCCCCTTCATGCTATCATCAGGCAGATGAACCGTTGAGTTGGTCTGCTCAGCCACATAGTCACCAGCAATTCGCTGCATAGCTTGCACCAAGATATCCTTGGCCACCTTGTCAGAGCGCTCTTTAATATCCTGCTCCGCTTCCCGAATACGAGTCGCAATCTCTTTAGAGAGTTTATCCTCGGTCTGCGCTAAGATAATGTCACGCGCTTCCGTTTGAGTAAGGGACGCTACCCGCTCAAGCTCAGCTTCCTTTTGCTGCTCTAGCTCAGCTACTTGTGCTTCACGCGCATCAATGTGTTTAGCTTTATCAGAGAGACTTTGTTCTTTATGCTCCAAAGTCTTTTCCTTGTTGGTTAAATTATCGTCTTTGCGGTCAAGATTACTTGCACGCTCTGTCAAGCGGCTTTCAATTTGTTTTAATTCTTGACGCTCAGACTTAAATTCTGCATCAACCTCTTCACGATATTTTCTGGCTTCTTCTTTTGCCTCCAAAAGTGCTTCTTTTTTAAGCGAACTAGTTTCACGTTTGGCTTCTTTGACAATCAAATCAGCTTCACGTTCGGCTTGTCCGCGTAAATTGGTTGCTTCTTGTTCAGCATTTAAAAGAGTAAGTTCTGCGGCATCTTTAGATGTTCTCATCTTAACCGAGATCCCTACGTATCCAATCACTAAACCAATGATGGCAGCAAAAACAAAAACAGCTATAATATTTAAGCCCATGTTTTCACTCCAAATCTATTTAATTATTGAATTCAAAATTCCATACTATTCTATCATAAATGCTGAAAATTCACAAACCTATTTTTCTAAAAAACAGGCCTGTTTCTATCTATTATTCGCTAAAAAGGCGCTAAATAAAAGAATTTAATATATAAAATTTTTTATTTTAAATGTAAACTTTTTTTATGCTATAATCAAGGGGAAGATTTTTAAATATGATACGAAAGCTTATGATTGACTCTGCTTCGCACTCATCTATTATCGTAAAGGAGAACTTATGTCTAAAGAAGTTATTGTTGAAAGCTTTGAGCTGGATCATACCATTGTTAAAGCGCCATATGTCCGTCTGATTGGTGAAGAAACTGGACCAAAAGGAGATATTATTTCTAACTTTGATATTCGTCTGGTTCAACCAAATGAGGATTCCATTCCGACCGCCGGTCTGCATACGATCGAACACCTGCTGGCCATGCTCATTCGCAAACGGATTGATGGTATGATTGACTGTTCACCTTTTGGCTGCCGCACAGGCTTTCATATGATTATGTGGGGACAGCACACAGCGACCGAGATTGCTCAAGTCATCAAGTCCTGCCTGGAAGAAATCGCCCAGACAACTACTTGGGCAGATGTCCCTGGCACTACCATCGAATCCTGTGGAAATTATAAGGATCACAGCCTCTTTTCAGCCAAAGAATGGGCAAAACTCATTCTCAGCCAAGGAATTTCTGATAATGCCTTTGAGCGCCATGTTATCTAAACAAAAAAATGCAGAAATCGTCCGAAATGGAATTTCTGCATTTTTTATTTTGATGCATCGTCTAGCAAGCTTAAGGGTTGCTAGACAATCTGCTGAAGTACATTGATTTAATAATCTAAATCCTCCGCATAACCTGGGCCGTTTCCTACAAAATAACCCGTCTTACAGTTGATACTGAAAAGATAAGTTCCATCTGGCTTGAAGAGGTTATAATAACCATTGCCCTTGATAATATTAACTTTTTCAAGGATGAATTGATCCCCTGTGATATATCCACGTTCACGTGATGTTTGCAAAATTTTCTCTAAAACTCCAGGATTAAAAACCCAAGCTGGATTATTGACATCATCGATAGCCGCTTGATTGTAAGGAACTCGGCTGAGATGACGCTGGAGGTTTACCCCATCACTTGGGAGGCCGAAGCCAGTATAGGAGTTGGAGACAGTGCCTGAGCCTGAAGCACCTCCAGCTGTTGCAGGGCTTCCTCCCTGGTCTGTGCCAGGAGCTGGTGCCGGTACTATTTGACTGCGTCCTTGAGCAACGGCTGCTTTCAGGACTTCATCCAATTTTGCATTTCCGCTTGATACATCAGAGAAATTAGCATCAGCATTTGCCTTGGCTTCTGTATTGAGGACACCGTCTGTAATGGCACCGCCGTCAAATTGTGAATTTACACTTTGGATAGCTGAAATTTGTTTGACCAGAGCATCGTATTTGGTTTTAGCTGCGTCGTAGTCGCTAGTACCTTTTAGAGCCTCAAGCTTGGCTTTCAAACTTTCTAACTCTCCAAATTTGCTGTTTTTCACTGCTGTTTGGCTGCTATCTGTAAAGAATGAAGCGTACAAATCATTAAATTCTTTCAAAGAAGCTTCTTTCTTTGAACTTGATGAAACTGACTTTTTACTTGATTGAGTGGTTGAAACGCTGGAACTCCCTGCTGTTCTATTGCTACTATTTCTTCCCAAGGTAAAATAGAGAGAGGTTCCAATGGCCGTAACCACAAAAAGCGCAAGTACAGAATATAAAACTATCTTCTTCTTGTAAAAAGGAACTTCAAGGCTTTCAAAGTCTTCTTCATCTACCTCTTGAAGCGAATCATCGGAAGGCTCAACAAAAGTCTCAACTGGTAAATCATCGATTTCTAAAGCTGATTTGTTAGGAGCGAGTTCTTCCTCTTCTGCCAACTGTGTTTCATACAAATCTGCAGAATGGTCTGACGCAGTTTCCAGTTCTTCACTTCCCCCATCCTCATATGTTTCTTTGGCAAAATGATCTAAATCAACAGCAACATAAAGCGGGTGCGACTCTTCTGGAGTTTCTTCAAAGTTCTGAGTATCAAACTTCCCTGCTTCTATTTCTTCTCGGTGCTGTTTGATGTATTTATCTAAAATACTATCTTCGTCTGTTACTCCAGCTTCGACTTCCTCATTTTTACGTTTGACTTGACCAACTGTCAAATCCTTGGCTTCTTCAAAATCCAAGATCGACTCTTGCGAAGATTCTAAATCTTTTTCATTCATTATCTGCATTCCTTCCTAATCAAGAATTTGACGTTTGACACGCTCTCCAAAATATTGATATAAATCAACTTTTAAAGTACCGTTGTAGAGTTTTCGTTTTTTATCTGCCTGACCGCCATATTTGGCTTCGAAGGCCTCGTCGCTCGTCAAGATAAATTTACTCCAGGTCTTCAATGGGGTAAAAGTTTCCCCCATTTCCTGATAGAGCTTGGTCACAGCATCATCGTCCAATAAACGCTCGCCATAAGGCGGATTAGAGATAATGACACCATTGATCTTGTCCGTATGAAGGTCTTGTAGCCGCATTTGCTTAAAGTGAATCTGGTCAGCAACGCCGGCTTCTTCAGCATTTTTCTTGGCAATCTCTACCAGACGGGCATCCAAATCAGAGCCCGAAATATCCAATTGGATATCTTGGTCAATCTGAGCCAGGGCTTCTGCCCGAAGCTGGCGAACCAAGTCCCGATCTACCCAATTCCAGTCCTCAAAAGCAAAAGAACGGTGTAGACCTGGTGCCATCTTCATCCCAATCATAGCCGCTTCGATACAGAAGGTTCCTGATCCGCAAGTCGGGTCAATCAAGGGTTTATCTGGATACCAGTTTGACAAAAGTAAAATCGCGGCTGCCATATTTTCCTTGATTGGCGCTCCGCCCTTCTCAGTCCGATAACCACGCTTGAACAAGCTAGAACCACTTGTATCAATCATGATCGTAACAAGGTCTTTTAAAATGGAAACTTCAATCTTAAACTCTGCTCCATTTTCCTGCAAGGGAACACCTTCTGGACGAGCATAATGCTTTTGCAATTTTTTCACAACTGCTTTTTTTGAAATGGCTTGAACGCTGGGCTCATTATGCAGTTTTGATTTGACACATTTGGCTTTAGAAATGGGAAATTTCGCACCTAAGGGTAGATAATTTTCCCAGTCCAAAGCAAAGACGCCTTGAAAAAGCTCTTCAAATGTTTTGGCTGGAAATGTCTCCACAATAATCTTTATCCGATCTGCCGAGCGCAGCCAGAGATTGGTTTGAATAATAGTTTTGACATCGCCTCTAAAGCGGACGCGACCGTTTTCAACCTGACAATCTATACCCAAATCCCGAATCTCACGGCCGACCACTGCTTCCAGACCTGCTGCCGCAGTAGCAATTAAATTAAAATTTTCTTTCATTCTTTCTTACTCTATCAAGATCCGCTTGGCCAAGCCATTGAAAAATTGGTCTCAGCTCGGAATCAGAATGTCCTTACTTGGCTATTCTCTTTAAAAAAACCTTGCTTTCCTATTTCATCCCTTGCAGCAATCTTCTGTCTAAGGGGCTTTATATCTTAATCAAAAAGCTAGCATACGCTAGCTAACCTATGTGCAATTTTCTATAAGCCATGTTTTGTTCCAGAAATGACTAGGTACCATCTCCTTCGATAATCATCTGTCTACTGTTTCCAGTCAGAATGCTATGTTCGTTTCCACGCATTCCGTGCCCCGACCAAAGTTTGGGTTGCTAGCTTGAGGGGTTTACCGCGTTCCACTTCTTCTGTTTCCAGAAGAACTACGTCACTGTGGCACTTTCAGACCTAATCAGACCTATCCAAAGACTTAGCCTTTTCAGTCGCCGTAACGGAAAAATCCGTCCCTAGGCTTATTGTTTCGCCTAGCACAAACACTACCAGCATCACAGCCGGTGCTAGCATGGACTTTCCTCATGAAAATATCAAATTTTCACGCGATTATCCAAAAATTGCACAGTTATTAGACCAATTACAATTCACGCTCTACAATTTGCTTGCCAAAAACTTCCTTTTCCAGACGGTTCAAGCGCTTCAAAATATCAAAGTTGGTTGCCGATGTCATTTGTGGCATTTCTACTGTTGGTTGAACCGGCTTTGCTGGAGCCGTTTCTTCAGGCTTATTCGCCAATTCTTCTTTCAAACGACGATTTTCTTCACGCAGTTCTTGCACCAAAGCAGCGTAAGTTTCATAATCTTTGATAACATCATCCAAAAATTCATCTACTTCTGCCTTGCTGTAGCCACGCACTTCGCGCTTAAAATCTTGATCAAAAATATCTTTTGCTGTAAAAATAATACTTGCCATCTTCTCTCTCCAATCTAGTTCATCATATTCAATTATAAACAAAATCCACTATAAAAATCAAGATTTAGCCCTTATTTTCCTAAAAAATTTTCTGCTACCTCGTTTAAGTCATCAAATGTTAATTTTTTGATAAAATACTGTTCCTGATTTTTCATCTCTTGGTAAAGATAGTTGAGGTTTGTCTCATTTTCTTCATCGTAAAATAGATAAGCTCCGTCTGTATTTTGGATAAGAAATTGATTGTATTCTCGAAACTGACTGGGATTTTGGTAGCTAGGGTAAGCATATTTAACAAAATCTACTTGCTTAAAAGCCGCAAGTTTCGCCTGATTAGCTTCATTCCAGTTTTCTCCTTGATTTTCAAATAGAAAAATAGTTGCTATCTGAAAACTGTACTCTGTTTTTAATTCCTTGGCAACATCCAACACCCATGATTCAAATCCCAGATTCCCCATAAAAATGAGCCAATCCACCCCCTCATCGAGTAAGCGCAGCAAATCCCGCCTGACACCCTCTTTGATAATCTTAATGCGCATGTCTTTCTCGGTCACAATGCCAATTTCAAAAGGCTTATAACCCGCGATAAGTAGACTTGTCATTTATTCTCCCTTAAAAAATGTTTTTATGATATAATAGAGTGATGTTATTGTACCAATAAGGAGTTCTATGGTCAACTATCCTCACAAACTAAAGGTAAAAAATAAAATCTTTAGCTCATCCACAGATTTTATCAGCTTTGCCAATCGTGGGATGTCTTTTGAAAAAATGATCAACGAATCCAACAACTACTACCTAAGTAGAGGACTCGCTGTTATCCACAAAAAGCCAACACCCATCCAGATTGTTAAAGTTGATTATCCGCAGCGCAGTCGTGCTAAAATCGTAGAGGCCTATTTTCGGCAAGCTTCTACAACAGACTATTCTGGTGTTTACAAGGGGCACTATATTGATTTTGAGGCCAAGGAAACGCGGCAAAAAAATGCGATGCCGATGAAAAACTTCCATCAACACCAGATTGAGCATATGGAGGCTGTGCTGAAACAAAAGGGAATTTGTTTTGTCTTGTTGCATTTCTCAAGCCTAAGGGAAACTTATCTGCTTCCGGCTTCCTATTTGATTGAGTTTTACAAGATAGACAAGGGCGGAAAGTCCATGCCTTTATCTTATATTCAGGAAAATGGCTATCGAATCGAAATCCAGCATTTCCCCAGCGTTCCCTATCTTGATATTATTGAACAAAAACTACTAGGTGGTATTACAAATGAATAAACAGACTGTTATGCAGATATTAAAATATCTTGCAAGCGCCCTCATTTCTCTTCTCTTGCTTGGCTTTGTAGCCGGTTGTTTGGTGTTTACTTATTACGCTTCCAAGGCTCCTACGCTTTCTGAGAAAGATTTAATCGCGACTACTTCAAGTAAAATCTATGACAGTGATAATAATTTAATTGCTGACTTAGGTGCTGAGAAGCGAGTGAATACAAATACAAATGAGATTCCTACGGATTTGGTCAATGCCATTACTGCCATTGAAGATCATCGTTTCTTTAGTCACCGAGGAGTTGACTTTATTCGTATCATCGGTGCATTTCTCAGCAACCTCAAAGG
The DNA here is from genome assembly GCF_902460385.1 of Streptococcus sp. Marseille-P7376. NCBI lineage: Bacteria > Bacillati > Bacillota > Bacilli > Lactobacillales > Streptococcaceae > Streptococcus > Streptococcus sp. Marseille-P7376. The sequence continues at coordinate 52,298 of NZ_CABPTS010000009.1, read as the reverse complement.
TGGAGGCAGACAAGGGGGGTCTACGCTGACCCAACAGCTCATCAAATTGAGCTACTTCTCAACCTCTTCTTCAGATGCGACTCTTTCTCGTAAGATACAAGAGGCCTGGTTAGCCACTCAATTAGAGCGCAAGGCAACGAAGCAAGAAATCCTGACCTACTATGTCAACAAGGTCTACATGTCCAATGGTAACTATGGTATGCAAACAGCAGCCCAAAGTTACTACGGAAAAGATTTAAAAGATTTAACAATTCCTCAATTAGCCCTTTTAGCTGGAATGCCGCAGGCTCCTAATCAGTATGATCCTTACACAAAACCAGAAGCAGCCACCGAACGCCGAAATCTGGTCTTGTCAGAAATGTATGAACTGAAGTACCTCACACCAGAGCAATATGAACAGGCTGTCAATACGCCTGTTACCGACGGCCTCCAAAGCCTAAAAGCTTCGTCTAGCTATCCAGCTTACATGGATAATTATCTAAAACAAGTAATTGAACAAGTTGAAGAAGAAACCGGCTATAACGTATTGACAACCGGAATGGAAGTGTATACCAATGTCAACACAGAAGCCCAGAAAAAACTTTGGGATATTTACAATACTGAGGAATACGTTGCTTATCCTGATGATGAAATGCAGGTTGCTTCCACCGTTATGGATGTGCGAACTGGTAAAGTGATTGCCCAACTCGGCTCCCGTCACCAGTCTACCAACGTATCTTTCGGTACCAACCAAGCCGTTGAAACTAACCGCGATTTCGGTTCAACCATGAAACCAATCACTGATTATGCTCCGGCTCTTGAAAATGAAATCTATACCTCTACGGCTGCCCCTATTACAGATGCTCCATACAATTTCCCGTATTCCAGCACACCAGTCTACAACTGGGACAAGAAATACTATGGTACTATGACGATTCAGTACGCTATTCAGGAATCCCGTAACGTTCCTGCTGTGAAAACGCTGGAAGCCGTCGGTCTAGATGAATCGCTTAAGTTCCTCAATCGCATCGGCATTAACTACCCTGAAATGTTCTATGTTAACGCCTTTTCAAGTAACACCAGCAAAGCCGGCAATGAATACGGAGCTAGCAGTGAAAAAATGGCTGCTGCCTATGCTGCCTTTGCCAATGGCGGTACCTACTATAAACCGCAGTATGTCAATCGTGTCGTCTTCAGTGACGGAACAGAAAAGATCTTTGCTGATAATGGAACCAAGGCGATGAAAGAAACCACAGCCTACATGATGACGGATATGATGAAAACCGTTCTTCACTCAGGTACAGGTACAAATGCTGCTCTTTCTGGGGTTTATCAGGCTGGTAAGACTGGAACCTCCAACTATGCTGATGATGAATTAGCTAAGCTGACCAAGCCTTACTACTACTCTAGTATTGTCACACCAGACGAACTCTTCGTTGGTTATACGCCTAAGTACTCAATGGCTGTTTGGACTGGCTACTCCAACCGTCTGACTCCGATTCTTGATGACGGAGTTAAGGTTGCAACAGATGTTTACCGCGAGATGATGCTCTATTTAGCTCAAGACGGATCAGCTTCAGAAGATTGGGAAATGCCAAACGGCTTGTTCCGCAGCGGATATTATCTCTATCTAAATGGAGCAACTATAAATAATCGCTATAATACCCAACAATATTATAGCTCTACTTCTTCAGAAACTAGCACAGAAGCTTCTTCTAGCAGTTCTTCAGAGACAAGTAGCTCAGCTCCCTCCGCTAATCAATCGACTTCTTCCTCAGAACAAACAAATGGAAGCGAGTCAAATAATCAAAATCAAAGCAGTCAGAATAGCGGAAACCGTTAGAATGCTAAAAGTGATTGGAAATTATCTCCAATCACTTTTTTATTTATATCAAAGTTTAAAACAGCTGTCATCCAGTAGAAAACAAGCCTATTGATAACTGATTGCTCATAACTCTGTCATGTGAATAAGAATTGAATTCTCGTATATAAAACAGAGAGAACAATACCTTAATTTGAAAGGAGTAAAAAAATCTACTTACTCGCCAAAGCTCCCATTGGATCCCAAGGCGCTAAGAGGATTAGTTCAGCATTGTAGGCTGCCAGTTCTTCTGGAGTTAAGAATTCTTTTCTGACCACGATTTGATAGGTGTACTCATCCATCCAAGCATCGCTGGCGACAAAGTACCCCTTATCTCCAACCTTGTCTCCCCAAGAATTTTCTACCTTCCATTTTTTAGCTTGACCATTTTCATCCAAGTCCACCCCAGCCAACACCATAGCATGGGTCATAAGGCTCTCGCTATAATCAAGGCGGCCTGCCTTATCTTGGGTCAACTGGATATCCATGCTGGCAGTCAAATCATGCATACCTTCCTCCATGATTCCTGCCTTGCGATTGCTGGATTGACCCACATCAGAGCCAAACCAAACGGTCTCACCAGCCTGCATCTGAGCAATAGCCAATTCCTTGAGCCGTTTCATTTCTACATTCAAATAGCGAACTGGTTTACTGCCGACTACATTGCCCAACATCTCGACCGTGTAAGACTTGCCATAAGGTTTATCAGCTGTTGGCGCATTGATAATTGACACATAGTCATCCAGCTTGAGGTCTACATATTTTTGGTAAAAGGCCTGTGGGGTCAAATCTGATTCACTGCGGTAGTTGCCATCCTTGTCCCGATAAGCAAAGTCAAACTTCCGAGGCGGTAAGCCCAGTGACATCGCTAGGAAGTTGAAAATTTCCTGTAGTAAAGCTTCTTTCTTGGCTTGTAGACTAGCTTCATCTGCACAACTCAGAGCTAGCTCACGCAAGATTTGAGCATCCTGACGCAGGAGTTTATTGAGCAACTGATCGAGCTCACGGCTATTGCTGGAAGAAATGGACTCCGGATAAACTGACTTGGGCACGACCCCGTATTTCTCAAAAAGAGCCACAACCATATCCCACTGACCGCCGTCCTGTTGAGGCGTATCTAAGAGGAATTTGACCTTACGGCTGGTCAATTCTTGATCAGCCGTTTCCAAAACCTGCTCTAAGAACCAGTTGGATTTTTCATATTTATCCCAAAAGAAGGTATGAGCTTGGGATAGCTCAAAATCTTCCAGCTGGAAGCCCGCAATCATCTTATGGCGGAAGGTATTAAGAGCTGCAAACATCCAGCAACGACCAGAAGCTTTTTGGTCACTGACCTTATCTTTGGTGAGATCCAGTGAGAAAACAGGTGCATTTTCTACAGCAGCAGTCCGTTTTTCCAAAGAAGTCAAGAGTCCATTGTGACTAATGGCGTTTTCCATAGCGGCATATTTAGCATTAGCCTCATAGTCCGCAAAAAGCTTATCTGTAAAATCTTGTTTTAATGAATGCATAAATTCCTCCTTGTTCTATAGACTATTATAGACCTTTTAAAAATTCCTGCAAAGTAAAAAAGTTAAGCACGCCTAACTTTTTCTTTTTAAATCTGATTTTAGAATTCCATAGACAGAAAAATCTTTGACTTCTCCCTTATGAAATACAGCTTGACGAAAGGTCCCTTCATAACTCATACCAGCCTTAGCCATAACACGGCCAGAAGCTGGATTAGCTGTTACAAAATCAGCCCTCACACGATTGAAACCTGCTTCCAGCAAGAGATAGTTCAAAACAGCTTTCAGCGCTTCTGTCATCAACCCTTGCCCCCAATAGTCCTTACTTAAAATATAACCGACCTCGCAAGCATTGACGGTCTCATCCCTGTCTACCACACTGATGTCACCAATCACGTGCTTAGGATTTTCTTTCAGGCATATCGCCCATTTGTAAAAATCCAAGTTTTGGTAATTCTCAGCCCAGCAAGCAATTGATTGTTTGGCCATATCGGGACTCTCGTAAGCATCCCATGTCACATGCAACAGATTATCAGGGCGGGAAGCCCAGTTGTCGTACATAGCTTGATAGTCAGATGCTACAAAAGGTCTTAGCAAAAGACGTTTCGTTTCGATGGACTGTGTACCTACCTTTTTCATTGCTTTCTCGCTTCCTAGCCGGGGTTAAAAAGATTCACTAGAGCTTTTCACTTCCAAAATTCATCAAAAATCGTAATCGGCAAATGGCGTTTGTGCTGGCCTTTATGCCACCAAGACTCGATAGTTTCTTGAGCTTGAGCGGAAACGGACTTACCTTCGAGATAATCGTCAATTTCATTATAGGTCACGCCCAGAGCGACTTCATCAGCAATTCCAGGTTTTTCTTCTTCCAAGTCAGCCGTCGGCACCTTTTCATAGAGAGCCGGATTCGCTCCTAAGGCGGCCAAAAGCTGCTTGCCTTGACGCTTATTGAGACGATAGAGGGGCACAATATCTGCTCCGCCATCCCCAAACTTGGTGAAAAAGGCCGTGACATTTTCTGCTGCATGGTCGGTCCCAATGACAGCTCCGCTATATGAACCAGCCAAAGCATACTGGGCAATCATGCGGCTACGCGCCTTGATATTGCCCTTGTTAAAGTCAGAGACTTTGGCACCCGTTGCCTCCACAGCCTTTGTCATGGCATCAGCAGATTCCTTGATATTGACTGTCAGACTGACATCAGGTTGGATAAAAGCCAGAGCCTTCTGCGCATCATCTTCATCCGCTTGAACGCCGTAAGGCAGGCGGACAGCGATAAAACGATAGCTCTCATCTCCTGTCTCTGCCCTCATTTCTTCTACGGCTATCTGGGCCAAGCGACCAGCCAAAGTTGAGTCTTGACCACCAGAAATGCCCAGAACATAGCTTTTCAAAAAAGGATGTTTTCTCAGATAGGCCTTGAGAAAGTCCACCGTCTTGCGGATTTCTTCCTCTGGGTCAATGACGGGCTTGACGCCCAGTTGGCGGATGATTTCTTCTTGTAGGCTCATTTTTCTGCTCCTATCTGGTAGGCTTTCTTGCGCATCTGGTCAATCAAGTCCATCTTATCCTGCCAAATATCACGCGCCAAATCGACCGGATAATCTTGGGGATTGAGGACCCGCTTGTACTCGTCCCAGAGTTTGTCAAATTCTCGGCGGGCATAGTCCTGAATCTCAGACAGAGTCGGCAAATCGTAAACGAGCTGGCCTTCTTTATAAATATCCACCAAGAGCGGCACCGCATCAAAATTCTTGACTGTCTTATTGATATAAGTATAAGTCGGATGGAACATCTCCAGCTCTGCCAGATGGGTGACGTCAACTCCATCATAAGTGATGTAGTCGCCCTCAGACTTGCCTTTTTCACGGCTGGTAATCCGCCAAACCTGCTTCTTGCCCGGAGTCGAAACCTTTTCAGCATTGTTGGAGAGCTTGATGGTGTTACGCAAGTGCCCATTCTCATCTTCAATCGCTACAATCTTGTAAACCGCGCCTAGAGCTGGCTGATCGTAGGCAGTAATCAGCTTGGTTCCCACACCCCAGACATCAATCTTGGCCTTTTGCATTTTCAAGTTGAGGATGGTATTCTCATCCAAATCATTGGAAGCGTAAATTTTAGCATCTGGGAAGCCCGCTTCATCCAATTGCTGGCGAACTTTTTTAGAAATATAGGCCAAGTCTCCAGAGTCAATCCGCACACCTAGGAAATTAATTTTATCGCCCAATTCACGCGCTACGCGAATGGCCATAGGAACCCCGATCCGAAGTGTATCGTAGGTGTCTACTAAGAACACACAGTCCCGATGAGTGCTTGCATAAGCCTTAAAAGCCTCATAATCATTACCGTAAACCTGCACAAGTGCATGGGCATGCGTTCCCAAAACAGGAATATCAAAGAGCTTCCCTGCCCGAACATTGCTGGTGCCATTGGCTCCGCCAATAACGGCTGCCCGTGTTCCCCAAATCGCTGCATCCATTTCCTGAGCACGACGGGTACCAAACTCCATCAGTGGCTCATCTTCGATCACAGAGCGAATGCGAGCTGCCTTAGTGGCAATCAAGGTTTGGAAATTAACGATATTTAAAATCGCAGTTTCTACCAACTGACATTGTGCCAGCGGGCCTTCTACCTGAACAATGGGCTCATTGGCAAAAACCAAATCGCCTTCTTGGGCAGAACGAACTGTCAGTTGCATCTTCAAATTACGTAAATAATCTAAAAATGCCCCATTATAACCTAATGACTCTAAATAGTCCAAATCCGTCTGGCTAAATTTCAAATCATTCAGGTAAGCCACAATCCTCTCCAAACCTGCGAAAACCGCATAGCCATTATTAAAAGGATTCTTGCGGAAAAAGACCTCAAAAACAGCACGTTTATTATGAATATTTTTATTAAAATAAACTTGCATCATATTGATTTGATATAAATCAGTGTGTAAAGTTAAACTATCATCTGGGTACATGTTCCTTACTCCTCTATCCTTTTATACTGGCTCAAAATCAACATGAAACCTTTCTTTTTAATCGCTTTCTAGTGGCGGTGCAGTCCAGATACTTCCTGACTTATCCTGAAGGCTAAAGACTCAAAGTTCCATAGAAAACTAGACAAGAGATCAGAAAATCAAAGATTTGTGATTCGTGGTTCCATCCCCGTCACGATGGCTAATTCCAATCGTCCCAAAAGCTCTTTGAGCTTGCAAATAGCTAACGAAGTCAGATACAAGGAAAGCTCAAAACAAGCATCTTTCAAACTAGACAGCATCGGCAATATATCTTGCAACAATGAACTACAACTTTTCAGAAGCTTAGGAATTTTGAACTAGCCTTGTCTTGATGACAAGGGAAAGTATCAAAAAGAATTTGATTGAAAGTTAATTTCAACTCTTCAAAGTCACATTTAAATTTTGAGTATGTATTAATTGTATTTATTATAACACAAATGACAAAAAGCATTAGACTAAAAATAGAAAAAGAGCTGAAAAATCAGCTCTATCATTCATTTTGTTTTCTTAATTGGAAACTTGAGTTGGCTATACAGGCCAAACGCAACAATCCAGACGGCAGATCCGATTGCTCCTACAACCGTTGACTCTTGTAAGAAAAGAGTGACAAAGACAAAGGCAAAGAAGAGAATGGTCAAAGGATTGAGAAACTTATAGGCCGGCATGAGATAGCCAGCCGCCATAAACTCCGGTGACTTGCGATATTTGAGGTGGGCTAGCATGGTCAGACCATAGATGGCGATGTAGACACCAGATGAGGAAGCCGTAATCAAGGCAAAGGAATCCGATACTCCCGGCAGAATCTTGATAAAGGCCGCAAAGGCAATGACAGCCGCCGAAGTCAAAATAGCATTCTGTGGAACATTTTGTCGAGACAGCTTCCCAGCTCCTATTTTCTTTAGGAAACGATTAGGCGTATCGTGAGCAATCTGATACAAATGGCGCCCAGTTGAGTAAAGAGTCGAATTCAGAGCCGAGGCTGCTGAAGTTAGGACTACGAAGTTAATCAATGCTGCCGCCCACTTGAGGCCAGCCAACTTAAAAACGATAACAAAGGGAGAATCAGCCGTTGCCAGCTCTTTCCAAGGAATAATAGCCATAATGGCAAGGAGAGAGCCTCCGTAAAACAAGATAATCCGCAAAGGAATTTCTTTGATTGCTTTTGGCAGCACCGCTCGCGGATTTTCCGTTTCAGAAGTGGTAATACCGATAAATTCAATAGCCTGATAGGCAAAGAAAACCATCTGGAAAGCCATAATAAAGTTCATAAAGCCATTAGGAAAAAGCTGAAAATCTTGGCTGATATTCCCAAGACTGGCTACTCCGTGCGGTGTTTCAAATCCTGTCAGCATCATAAAAATAGCTGTTGCAATCAAGGCCATAATGGCTACAATCTTTATCATAGCAAACCAAAATTCAACCTCGCCGAAGACTCGAACTGCAATCAGATTGACCAAACTAAGAAGGGCTAGAAAGACGAGCTGAATCAGCCAAGCTGGCCAGTCAGGAAACCAGTACTGCACATACTGGGCAACAGCCGTAATCTCAGCCATTCCAATAAAAATCAGAGAAATCCAGTAGGACCAGCCTGAAAAATAACCCCAGCCAGTTCCCAAATATTTCGTAATAAAGTTAATAAAAGTATGCTGATCAGGGTCGTAATAAAGCATTTCTCCGATAGCCCGCATCATCAGATACATGAACATCCCCGTTAGCATATAAATCAAGATGATGGACGGACCAGTCAGACTAATCGAGCGCCCAGCTCCCAAAAAGAGCCCTGTACCAATGGTCCCAGCTATGGCAATAATCTGAACATGTCGATTCTGCAATCCACGTTTCATCCCATTTTTGGTTTTTGTTTCAAATTTTTTCCTGTCATTTTCAATCATTTGACCTCTCCTTTTCATGTGAACTGACTTATTGTATCACAATTCTGACAATTCTACCAGATATTTTTTATTTTCTACAAATCTCTGCTCTGTGAAAATACAAAAAAGAGCTGGGATAGAAATCCAGCTCTTCATTGTTTTGAACTAGGCCAACATCTAAGATCTCACGGTAATAAACGGTGAACCTTCCGTGTTATCTTCTGGAGCACCACTTTTTACACCAAAAAGATAATCAACTGAGTACCAGCCATTATTATTGGCATTGTAAGGATCAAACACCTGTGTTTGTCCGTTTTGATAACCTCTCATGACCAACTCATGGGTGACTGGGTAGTTTGCAAAAACACTACTACCAACAGCTGCTAACACATGATGCCCAATCGCCAAAGATTGTTTAACCGCTGCTGATGAGGATAAAATATCCGTTGTCAGTCCCCAGTTCTGAGCCGCTTGGACAATTCCTCGACTTGAAGTTCCGAATAGGCCATTTTTGTTAAAGGAATCTGTATTATGATACAGGAAATCTGCTACAGTTGTCGGCAAAACAGTTTGACCAGTAATGCCAGAGATAGCCATTGCCAAAGTGGTCGGAACACAGCCAGTAGCATTCAAATTATAATTCCCATAGACTCGGCCAGCCCATCGAGGATCACGTTGGGAATAATACGGCGTACTATAAAGCCCCCTATTGACTGTCGTAGTCGTACCACCAACTCCTACTAAGCTGCCATCATTTTGGGTATAATATAAATGGACAATATATTCACCCGTTGAATATTTATGATTTGAGGCCCGTACCAAGGCTTTATAACTACCATCTGCTTGTTTTTGAGCTTGATACCAAACGATATCATCCTGCCCATTGACACTAGACCAAGTTGGTAAATAAACTGCCTTGACTCCTTTGGGGTTAAATATATTGGACACTACCACTTCAAAAGTACCTAGCCGAGGATTGTTGTTTTGAATGGTAATTTTTCCTATTGGCTTGATATTTTCTGCATCTATATTTGCTGTCGTCTTGGTGCCACCAACGCCGACCATACGACCATCATTCTGGACATAGTAGAGGTGGATGTTGTATTCACCTGTGGAATACTTGTGGTCGCGTAGATTGACCTGCGCCTTGTAGGTGCCATCGGCTTGCTTAGCCGCTGTGTACCAGATAAGATCGTCCTGACCCTTGGCACTAGACCAAGTCGGAAGTTTCACTTCCTTTATGCCATAGCCATTCTCGACTTCAGAAACCACCACTTCAAAAGTGCCCGTCTGTTGATTGTTGTTCTGGATGGTCAACTTGCCCTTTGGAGCTGCCAGAGAAACTGTCGTCTTGGTGCCGCCAACGCCGACCATACGACCATCATTCTGGACATAGTAGAGGTGGATGTTGTATTCACCTGTGGAATACTTGTGGTCGCGTAGATTGACCTGCGCCTTGTAGGTGCCATCGGCTTGCTTAGCCGCTGTGTACCAGATAAGATCGTCCTGACCCTTGGCACTAGACCAGGTCGGAAGTTTCACTTCCTTTATGCCATAGCCATTCTCGACTTCAGAAACCACCACTTCAAAAGTGCCCGTCTGTTGATTGTTGTTCTGGATGGTCAACTTGCCCTTTGGAGCTGCCAGAGAAACTGTCGTCTTAGTGCCGCCAACACCGACCATACGACCATTGTCCCCTACATAGTAAAGGTGGACATGATACTCACCAGTAGAATACTTATGATCGCTAGCCTTGACCGTCAGTTTGTAAACACCATCAGCCTGACGAACACCCCGATACCAGATAAGATCATCCTGACCCTCAGCACTAGACCAGGTCGGAAGAAGAACCTCACGAACTCCCACTGGACTGCTCACTCCACTGACTAAAACATCAAAAGTACCTGTTGCAGGATTGTTATTTTTAATCGTCAGGGTTCCCTTTGGTTTGGCGATGGAAACGGTGGTCGTTGTTCCACCGACTCCAATCAGCTGGCCATTATCCTGAACATAATAGAGATGGACATGATACTCACCAGTGGACAGCTTATGATTGCGGGCTTGAATACTAGCTTTGTAAGTGCCATCAGCCTGCTTGGTTGCTGTGTACCAGACCAGATCATCTTGACCTTTGTCGCTGGACCAGGTTGGTAGATGCACACTCTTGACTCCAAAAGGACTAGATACTCCAGAAACAATCACATCGAAGCTACCCGTATCGGGATTGTTATTTTTAATCGTCAGGGTTCCCTTTGGTTTGGCGATGGAAACGGTGGTCGTTGTTCCACCGACTCCAATCAGCTGGCCATTATCCTGAACATAATAGAGATGGACATGGTACTCACCAGTGGACAGCTTATGATTGCGGGCTTGAATACTAGCTTTGTAAGTGCCGTCAGCCTGCTTGGTTGCTGTGTACCAGACCAGATCATCTTGACCTTTGTCATTAGACCAGGTTGGGAGCTTAACCTCCTTGACACCAAAGGGATTGGAAACACCGGAGACAACGACATCAAAGCTACCTGTATCGGGATTATTGTTCTCGATTTTCAAAGTTCCTTTGGGCTTAGCGGTCAGACTGAACTGGGTGCCACCCACACCGACTAATTGGCCGTCATCTTGGACATAATAAAGATGAACTGTGTAGTCTCCCAGAGAATATTTGTGATCGCGAGCCTGAATGCGAGCCCTGTAAGTGCCATCAGCCTGCTTGGTTGCTGTGTACCAGACCAAATCATCTTGACCTTTATCATTAGACCAGGTTGGGAGCTTAACCTCCTTGACACCATAAGGATTTGAGACTTCTGAGACGACGACATCAAAGCTACCTGTGTCTGGATTATTATTGGTGATATCCAGTTTTCCTTGCGGTTTGCCGATGGTGACAGTTGTTTGGGTACCGCCTACGCCGACCAGCTGATTGTCTGCCAGTAGATAATAAAGGTGGATATTGTACTCGCCTGTGGAATACTTATGGTCACGGGCAGCGACGCTGATCTTATAGCTCCCATCCACTTGTTTTTTAGCATCATACCAGATAATGTCATCCTGCCCATTAACGCTGGACCAAGTGGGCAGGGCTACTTTTTTGATGGGCTTAGGAGCTGAAATATTGGTTACATGTACATCGAAGCTACCAGCATTTGAATCTACATTTGTAATAGTGAGGGTGCCTTGGGGAGTGTCATCTACTGCACGAGGCGCTCTCGTTTCTGCCTCTGAGACTGCTTTTGCTTCTGAGCGAATTTTGCTTTCAATAGTGTTTTCAGCAAGTTTGGAAGCTTCTTCACTTGCTGTTTCATCTTTGTTTTGAGCGGATTTATCTGTTTCAGGATTGATTTTAGGTTCCTCAGCTGTCTCTGAGACTCCTGCAGCTGATTCTTTTTGCTCTTCTATAGATGAAGTTGTAATCGCTCTTTCATCTTGACTCGAAGAATTCGCAGATGCAGTAACAGCTTGCTTGCTTTCAGAATCCTGCTCTGAAGAGATTTTTGGCAACTCTGATTGCTTTGATGCATCTGGGTTCGTCACTGCAGCCGACGGCTCAACTTGCTGCCTATCATTTACTGTGTGACTTGCTTCCTCAGCAAATACGCTATTGGCACTTGCTGCTAATAAAATAGCCGTGCTGGCCAGATAAACAAATCCTTTAGTTTTCATATTTCTTTCCGTCCTCATTAATGATTCCTATTTTTATTGTAACATAATATGATAGTTTCGTATCATTTTTATCAGCCTCTATTCAAAAATTGTCCCTATTATTTCATTCGTAAAAAAATATAAAAATGAGGCTGAGACAAAAAGATTTCAATTTTTAAAAATCTTAATTATTAAGCCCTTCAAATCTATAATTAAATGCAAAAAGCGAACAAAGCAGAATTCTGATTACCAGAAAACTAGTTTTGTTCGCTTTTTATATTTGAGGTCGGACTTTTGTCCCAGCCTCATCTGCTTTTTAATGCTCTGTAATATACTTATAAACTTCTTGGCCTGCTACTGCTCCATCCCCAACGGCTGTGGTAATTTGACGCAGGTCTTTCTGACGGACATCACCAATGGCATAGATGCCGTCAAGAGCTGTTTTCATATGCTGATCTGTGACAATCCAGCCAGCTTCATCGCAGATTCCTAGATCTTTGACAAAATCGCTAACTGGATCTAAGCCGACATAAACAAAGACGCCGCCAAAATCTGCCTCACTGCTTTGTCCCGTTTTAACATTTTCAAAAACTACACTGGTTACCTTACGGTTATCCCCTTTGATTTCTTTTACAACTGAATCCCAGATAAAGCTGATTTTTTCATTGGCAAAGGCTCGCTCCTGCAAGAGCTTTTGCGCCCGCAATTGGTCACGGCGGTGAACAATCGTCACAGATTTTGCGAAGCGTGTGAGGAAAATCGCCTCCTCAACGGCAGAATCGCCACCTCCAACCACTAAGAGATTCTCATCACGGAAAAAGGCACCGTCGCAGACCGCACAATAGGAAACGCCGCGACTGTTGTATTCTTCCTCTCCAGGGACTCCTAAATGACGGTGATTGGCTCCAGAAGCCAGAATCACTGTCTTGGTTTCAAATACTTCATCCTCTGTGATGATTCTTTTATATTCACCCTGATCTTCAATCTTTTCAACCTGACCAAAGAGGTGTTCAACACCTAGATTTTCTAAAGGTTCAAACATTTTCTCAGCCAGCTCTGGTCCGCTGATATGGGCATAACCAGGATAATTTTCAATCTCTGCTGTATTATTCATCTGACCGCCGTAAATACCGCGTTCAAGCAGGGCCACTTTAAGATTACTTCTAGCTGCATAGAGGGCTGCTGTCATTCCCGCAGGACCAGCCCCAATAATCATTGTATCGTACATCGTTTTTCCTTTCTCTTTGTTGTAACTATGATTAGTCTAACAAAGCTCCTGATTTTTTACAAGCAATTAAGCTTTGAAAACAATCAGCAGACCTAAAACTGCAAAAGACAAAACCGGAATCGTCATAATCGCAATCAAGAGAACATCGTAAAGATGACTTTGACGCTCTTTAGCAGTCTTATCCTTGCGACGAATCATACGCAGGCCGATCCACAAGCCATCAACAATTCCTACAGCGATAGTGGTATAAATAAGACTTTCGATATAGAGAGAAAAAATCTGATTTAACATGTCAACTCCTCAATCATCAATTGCATTCTTAGTAGCCTTTAAAAAGACTCTGGTCGAAAACAAACCCAGCTGGTCTAGCCAACTGAGCTTTCACTTTTTCCATTATATCAAATATAAGTCCGTTTGTAACTAGCAAAGAATTCTTTGGTTCTAACTTCCTTGGGATGATTGATAATCTCCTCTGGACTGCCGGACTCGATAATATGCCCCTTATCCAGAAAAAGCACTCGATCTGCTACCTGGGAAACAAAAGATATATCATGGCTGACCAGGATCATAGTTTGTCCTGCTTTAGCAGCGTCGGCAATGGATTTCTCTACCTCACCGACTAACTCTGGGTCAAGGGCTGAGGTAGGCTCATCCAACAACAGAACATCTGGCTTCATGGCCAAGGCCCGCGCCAAAGCCACCCTCTGTTTTTGACCGCCTGATAAATGCTTGGGATAATGATTCTCACGGTCAGACAAGCCAACTTTTGCCAACTCTTCCTTGGCAATTTTAGTTGCTTCTTGATCAGACAAGTTCTTGACTACCAGCAGACCTTCCTTGACATTTTCCAGAGCTGTCCGACGGGAAAATAAATTGAACTGCTGGAAAACCATGGCCAATTTTCGACGCAGAGTCAAAATCTCATCTGGTGAAATGGTTGAAAAATCCACCTTGAAGTTATCAATTTCAATCCTTCCGCTACCTGGTTGCTCCAAATAGTTGAGACTGCGCAGGAAGGTTGATTTACCAGCACCTGAGGAGCCTATTAGAGCAATAACTTCGCCTTTTTGAATTTCCAAACTCAGGTTATCCAAAACCTTTTGTCCAGAAAATTCCTTACTTAACTGGGAAATTTTAATCATTAAATCCTACCTCCTTGCGCTTGCTCCATTTTTTCCAGATTGGCTGGCGCCTTGATATCCATAGCCTTTTCAATCACACGACCGATTTGCTCAATCACGATATTGATAATCCAGTAAATAATCGAAACGGAAATGAAGCGCTCAAAATAACGATAATCCGAGCCACCGATAGCCTGAGCCTTGGCAAAGACTTCCACGACACCCGCACTAAAGGCCAGAGAAGTCCCCTTGGTCAAGCCGATGAGAGAGTTAATCAGAGTCGGCGTTGCCACAACTGCTGCATTTGGAATGATGATCCGCAAATAGACTTGACGGTTGGTCATTCCCAGACTCCGAGCCGCTTCAATCTCACCTGCGTCCACCGAAAGAATAGCTGCCCGAATCGTCTCACTGGCGTAGGCCGCTTCATTAAAGGCAAAGGCGATAATCGCAAAGACTGAGGCAGGGATGGCATTGATATTAAAAGCCGTGCCATATTTTTGATTGATGGCTTTCAGCAAGAGCGGAATCCCGAAATAGGTCAGCATGAGCTGAACCAGAAGGGGCGTCCCACGGAGAAAACTAACAAAAAGTGCCTGAATGGGATAAAGAATCCGCGTACGGTTAATCTTGACCACTGCGAAAATCATAGCCAAGATGATACCAAAAAGTGCGCCACCAAGCGTTAATAAAAGTGTAATGGGCAAATTTTTCAGAATTGCTGGAATGGCATCAAAAACAGCCCGTAAACTAAATAATTTGCCATCTGGTAGGAGCTGCAGCAACTCTGCATACCAGTTCGCAGTTAGGATATAAGTTGTAAACATTATAGTTACTTCCCTTTCTCGATAATGGATTATTCTATCATAATTTTAGTCAGATGCAAACTATTTAGCATCAGGAAATAGCCAATCTCTGAACCTCTGGTAGATAGCTGGAAAATTGCAATAAAATAGACCAGTAATCCTAGTCTATCATAGTTTCACTGGTCTTTAAAATATAATTTTTCTATATCCGCCATAGAAAGAATTTATGACTAAAAAGTCTGGCGCTTAGCCTTGCGTTCTGCTCGACCACGTGCGCGGTTCTCAGCTCGCTTGGTCTTGCGGCGCTTTTCATTAACCGCCCATTGGATTTTCTTCTTATAGCCTGGTTTGATTTTTTTCTTTTTCTTCTTGACCAGACCAATCATTTCTGTGTCCAGCTTCTCCCTAGTCTTCTCCCGATTAGCCCGGCGATCCCGATCATAGGTATCTTGAAATTCACCATTTTTTATCATCTTAGGAGTAAACTTGATACCCATCTTTTCCAGCTCTCGAATATCCGAATCATCACTCGGTTGATAGAGGGTAATGGCTGTGCCGAGAAGACCATTTCGTCCCGTCCGGCCAACCCGATGGACAAAGAAAGATAAATCCTGCGGAATGGCATCATTGATGACATGGCTGACACCCTCGATGTCAATCCCCCGAGCCGCCAAGTCCGTCGCTACGATGTATTCAAAATCCAGATTCTTGACCTGATTCATGATACGCTTGCGCTCCCGCGGCGGGATGTCACCGTGAATCTTAGCCACTTTTAGCCCTTGCGCAGTCAGATAGGCCTGCAATTCATCCGCCCGAGTCTTGGTATTGACAAAAATCATCGCCAAATAAGGCTGGAGGATCTGACTAATCTCATAAATCTGGGCATTCTTATCCCGCCCCTTGGTTGACAGGAGCCAATTATCAATGGTATCGGCGATCACTGTCTTGGTCTTAATCTGCTCCATGACTGGACTAGACAGGTATTTTTTCAAGAAAGGCTGGAGCTTCTGCGGAATGGTAGCCGAAAAAACCAGAAACTGCAATTCTTTGGGCAGACGAGCTGCAATCCGGTCTACCGTCTCCAAAAAGCCCATGTCCAACGTCATGTCGGCCTCGTCCACGACAAAGATATGAGCCTTGTGGATAGCCAAATCACCTGACTCAACTAAGTCATAAATCCGCCCCGGCGTTCCAATGACGATATGGGGCTGGCTAGACTCTAATTTGCCGATTTGGCGAACCTTATCAGTCCCGCCGACATAGTTGGCAATTCGAATTTCTTGCTCCGAAAAGCTAGCCAGCTGACGTGCTGCCTGATAGATCTGGGTTGCTAATTCTCGGCTGGGTGCTGTAATCACCGCTTGGACACTGTCAGCCTCCTCATCTAGTTCTTGGAAGATAGGCAGCAAAAAGGTATGCGTCTTGCCTGATCCTGTCTTGGACTCCCCGACCAAGTCTCGGCCAGATAAAACCACGGGAATCAGCTTTTCCTGAACCTCCGTCGCCTCCACAAAGTTCAGGTCCTTGAGGGCTTCCTGAATATAATCTTTAAAGTTAAATTCTGTAAATTTCATTTTTTCCTCTGTTCACTCTTAATCTTATCCATTATACCAAAAAAATATCTTTTCTGCTCAGCTCAGGACGAGAAAAGGCGGGCTTGCGCCCACCTTCACATCACAAATATAGAATTGCCAAAGTTAGCAAGCTACCTAAGAGGCCTACTCCCCAGAAGAAGAAGTCAACCTTCCATTCGCTCCAAGGTTGCCCATGACCAGAAAAGCCGCCCAACTCAAAATGGTGATGGACCGGGGTCATACGGAAAATCCGCTTGCCGCCAGTCAACTTGAAATAAGTCACTTGCATCATGACAGAAGTTGTCTCAAAAACATAGACGATGCCGATAAGAAGCAAGGTCCACTCTTGGTGCAGAGCAATCGAGATTGCGGCTAGCATACCGCCCAGAGCCAAACTCCCCACATCTCCCATAAAGATCTTGGCTGGCTTATGATTAAAGGTAAAGAAGCCCAGCAAGCCGCCAATCATACTGATGATGACAATCAAAATGTCAAAACGCTTTTGCTCCACAGCAATCACTCCATAGGCTACCAAGCTAATCGCAACGGAGATACTGGCCAAACCGTCAATTCCATCGGTCAAATTCACAGCATTGGAAAAGCCAACCAGCCAAAAGAGGACGAAAAAGATATAGAGGAAGCCCAGATGCACTGGAATAGTAAAAACATTGAGGAAGTCGCCTGCTCCATGCTGATTGTAAAAGAAGTAAAAGACGACTCCGCCAACCAACTGCAGAAATAGTTTCTGTTTGGGATTGAGCCCCTCATTGATTTTACGGAAGACTTTGAGGAAATCGTCCAAAAAGCCAACGATTCCATAGAGGACCAAGATAAAAAGAATCATAATCAAGCTGTTGGACAGCTGATGACCAACCAAAGCTGTCACAAAACTAGCTAAAACCGAAGCGACCAGAAAAACGGTTCCCCCCATCGTCGGCGTTCCAGCCTTAGCCTGATGCTGTTTGACATCCTCATGCATCTGTTGCCCTGATATACGCGCCTTGTGATAAAAACGGATAAAGGCAGGAATCCCCACAATCGTTAGGATAAAGGTTAGAATTCCTGCAATAATTGCTGTTAACATGCTAGTCTCCCAGTGTAATTGTAATTTTTTTCAAATCTTTCAGTGCTGTATTGACTTTCTCGCTCTGCTTGACAACTTTTGAGCCTTCACCTTTAAAAGTGATTTCAAGCCCCTGCCATTCGGCAAATTGCTCAGCATTCTCCTTGGTCCAGCCATACATATCCGGCAAATCTTCAAATTTGTCAGTTAAAATTAAAATCTGTTGATTAGCCTTTAGTTTTTTTCCTTCTTTTACAGACACCTTTTTGATGTCACTGCCTGTCCCTAAAATGATCGGCTGCACCAGATTACGGCGCAGTTCGTCAGCCAAGCCTCCTGGGCTAATTTGGTTTTTCAGCTTCAGTTGCTTGGTCAAACCATCGATAGACGGCATTTTGTAGGTCGTTTCTTTGTCAACTAATTCCAAAGCAGGGCTATCGCCAGCCAGATTCAAACTGTCTTTAAGAGCTACGGCTTCCTCTAAAACAGGGTTGACAACTTCCTGCCAGAAAATAGGCGA
This sequence comes from Streptococcus sp. Marseille-P7376, assembly GCF_902460385.1. Taxonomy (NCBI): domain Bacteria; kingdom Bacillati; phylum Bacillota; class Bacilli; order Lactobacillales; family Streptococcaceae; genus Streptococcus; species Streptococcus sp. Marseille-P7376. The sequence goes on along the minus strand of NZ_CABPTS010000009.1, from coordinate 34,121 downwards.
AAATTTGACTTCTGGCTGCTGAACAGTAATATACATGATGAAATCTGGATCTTCGGCTGGCGTCATGGCTACAACGGAGTGAATATAATCATTCTCCCCTTCCAAGTACCCCTTTTCCGATGCAATCTGAGCCGTTCCTGATTTAACAGCAACATTCTGCCCAGAAACCTTGATGACTGGTTCGCCACCGATATTCAGTGTTCCATAATAAGGAACTGTTCCGACCTGGATCATATAATCCCGAGTCGTTTTCGCAGCTTTCTCTGAGACTGGATTTCCAACGATTTCTGGCTGAGATTTACGGGCACTGTCTGTTTTAGAATCATAGATAGCTGAGATAAATTTTGGCTCCAGCATCACACCATTATTTGAAATAGCTGAAAAGGCGCGCAGCATCTGAACCTGAGTCACCCCAATCCCCTGACCGAAAGCACTCATAGCAATGGTTACAGCATTATCATCAGGCAGGGCGCCATATTCCTCATAGCCCATACCGAAACGGGTCGGTAAGCCAAATTTGAATTTCGACAGATAATCCAGCCACTTCTCATTTCCCATGGCTTGCTCAATGCGCGTCATACCGATATTACTAGAGAAAATAAAACCTTGGGCATAGGTCAGGACTTGCCCTGTTGATAGGCCTGAGTTTACATCCCAGTCACGAATGGTTGCATCCGCAATCTTATATTCCGTGTTGTCATAAGTACCATTAGGATTAAAAGTGCCATTATCAATCGCCGAAGCCAGAGTCATCACCTTCATCGTCGAACCCGGCTCGTACTGCGTCTGATAAAGGAAACTATTCCAGGTTTTTAAATGCTCTGCGTTCAAACCTTCCTTGGTATCGGCATTGTAAGTCGGACGCTGGGTCGTGGCCAAAATCTCACCTGTTTTCGCACTGACCAAGGTTGCACTGACATATTTTCCTTTTGCAGTCTCCTGAAAAGCATCCATCCGCGTTTCCAAGTATGTCTGCAACTGGGCAGAAAGTGTGGTGTAGACATCTTTTCCATCTTCTGTTTTAACGGAAACCTGCTCAGATCCTGGGACAATATTTCCATTGCGGTCTTTTTCATAGGTGACGAGGCCATTTTGCCCCGCCAAAATCCGATTGAGCGACTGCTCCAGTCCCGAGGTTCCTGCAAGGGTTTTATTACCCTCTTTGTCTTCCTGCAACTGTGCCTGCCCGATAAATTGGGATGCAAAAACGCCATTGCTGTAGCTTCGATTAGGGCTTGTCGTAAAGTCCACCCCCTCAACCCCAGCAGCTTTCAGATCCTCCCGAATCGCACTCATAGTGCTATAGGTAACACCATTACCTTGGGAACCGAAAGAAACCTGCTTTAAGTTTTTTTGAGAAAGCTGCTGCTTGACATAGTCCTTATCCATTTCCAGATATTTATTAAAAATGTCAGCAACCTTATCATACTGCGACTCTTCTACATAAAGGATTTTCCCCGCAGCCGACTTATACGCTTTATCGATGACAGCATAAACATTATAGGTCGTTGCATCTTCCGCAATCGGAACACCATTTCGATCATAAATAGTTCCCCGCTTGGCCGCAACAACTACTGTTTTTTGGTGAACAATCTGTGCTCCCTCCGACAAATCAACGCCAAATTTTTGATCCGTTCCGATAATAATAGCAAAATTAATCAAAAAGATGAAAAAGAGAAAAATCGCCAACACACTCATGCTTTTTCCTACCCGTCGTCGATTGTACTGGGCAGTACGCCGATTTTTCAATGCATATTTCTTTATAGTAGTTAACATTTTATTCTTCATTCGTTGTGCTCACTGTTTTACGATTTCCCTTTTGGAGCTTCATATCCTGAGAACTAGCCAGCTGGGAAAGTCTTTCATAGCGTGTCAATTCATTGACCTCCTGCTTGATATCATCAAGCTCAGCCTGCTCCGACTCAATATTAGCATTGACTTCAGTCAAATCACGGTCAACCTGCAGCAGCTTTGTCTGCATAAAAACGATACTAACCGCAAGGATAATCGCTGTTAAAATAATGGAACCATAGAAGGCTTTTTCAACTCGAGAAAATTTTCGAATACGATTTTGAATAGAATGATTTTTTTTATCTGCCATGAAACTTACTCATGTACCTTCCTAGCCACGCGCAGCTTAGCAGAATGAGCGCGATTGTTGGCTTCTAATTCTTCTTTGCTTGGTAAAATCGGCTTGCGGCTTACCAGTTCTAGCTTGGGCTGCAAATCATCTGGTATGAAAGGCAGACCTTTTGGAACATCTACGGTTGAGGCTTCTTTAAAAAGCTGTTTGGTCAGACGATCTTCCAGCGAATGAAAGGTAATCACTGAAATGCGACCACCTATAGCCAACAAGTCAATGGCCTGCTGAATCGACTCATCAGCCGCTCCCAGCTCATCATTGACCTCAATCCGAATGGCCTGAAAAATCTGCTTGGCCGGATGACCTTTTTTCTTCAGTTCCTTAGCAGGTTTGGCTGATTTGATAATCTCAGCCAGCTCTGTCGTCGTTTCGATGGGCTTGATGCTCCTCGCCTGCTCAATCTTACGAGCAATCTGCTTCGAAAACTTATCTTCGCCATATTTGAAAAAAATACGAACCAAATCATGATAAGCATATTGATTCACAACTTGGTAAGCTGTCAAAGCAGCATCTTGATTCATCCGCATATCCAAAGGCGCATCCTGCTTATAAGAAAAACCGCGCTCCCGCTCATCCAGCTGCGGACTAGATACACCCAAGTCGTAACAAATCCCATCGATTTTCTCAACTCCTGCTTCATTCAGACGAGTCTTGAGATTGCGGAAATTATCCTTGATAAAGGTCACCATTCCCCGCTCAATGTAGGGAGCCAGACGTTTTTTGGCATTGTCAATCGCAGCCTGATCTTGGTCAAAAGCATACAAATGCCCCTTTTCCCCCAGCTTGCTCAAGAGATACTCGCTGTGACCAGCTCCGCCCAAAGTCGCATCAACATAGATGCCATCTGGCTGAACAGCAAGCTGGTCAATCGTTTCGTGAAGAAGTACAGTAATGTGATGAAATTCTTTTGTCATATCTTATCTATTATACCACACTCAGACCCAAAAAATCATAAAAAGAGAATTGAACATGACAAAGGTATGAAAAAGTCTGCGGTCGTAAAACGAGAAAAACTGACTGTTGTTATCGTATCTTTTACAAAAAATGAACGGATGGCAGTGACAAACTACTAAGCAAGCACTCATTTTCGCAGTGTTGCATGCCGAGTAACTATTACAAAAGGCCTAGAATCAGCGTTTTAAACGCGGTTCTAAGCCTTGCTTTTAATGACTTTCGGTCTTTTCTCTTATGATTCTGGATCATCCAGACTGCGGCCGTGAAGACCTTTCTCACGCTGGATTTGACGCAGCTTTTCAGGCGTGATATCATTGCCAGCCTCGTCGACAATCTTGATGCCTTCGATGTGATGGCGAACAGAGAGACGGTAGCCTTCGATATACTCTTCACGAAGCTTGGCCTGCTCTACCTTTTCTTCACCAGTCAGACCAACTGTTTTTTTCTTTTTAGCCAGTTCATTAATACGGGCAATTTTTTTAGGATCCATGATTCTACCTCTCTCTTACCTTTTATTTGGTATTAATCTGATTAAACTGGGCAAGCTGTCCAGCCTTTGCTGTCAGAGATGCGAGGAGAGCTAGGCGATTGTTACGCACAGCCTCATCATCAGCCATAACCATGGTATGGTCAAAGAAAGCGTCAATAACTGGACTGAGTGCAAAGAGTTGGTCCAGATTGGTAGCTAAGTCAGATGTCAGCTCTACTGCTTCAATGGCCGCAGCCAAGTCTTTTTCCTCTTGATTGTCAAAGAGAGCTGGATTGACAGCTGTCTGCCCTTGGGCTTTCTCAGCAAGATTGAAGACCCGAGACAGGCTTTCCACTGCTGACTTGAAGCTAGCTTCCTGAGCTTTTTCTGCTAGAAGAGCAGCTGTTTCTACCAAATCGCGTACGACAAAGTGAGTGCTTTGAAGAACAGCTGTCACGATGTCTTTCGGAATGCTGCGATCCATCATTTTCTCAACACGGGCACGGAAGAAGTCCAGCACCGCCTCTTGATTGTCATAACTTAGACTATCAAACTTGAGACCGTAAAGTCGACCAAGAAGCTGAGCCAAGTCAATGTTCCAGCCAAACTTGTCCAAGATACGCACGACACCCTGAGTCGCACGGCGCAGAGCATAAGGGTCATTGGAACCGCTCGGAATCAGCCCAACTGAGAAGAAGGACAGAATCGTATCCAGCTTATCAGACAGAGCCAAGACCGCACCGACCTTGGTGTCCGGCAATTCGCCATCGGCTGATGTCGGCATATAGTGCTCCCGAATGGCAGCTGCCACCACAGCATTCTCACCAGCCAGAAGAGCATACTTCTCGCCCATGATACCTTGCAGCTCATCAAACTCACCAACCATACCAGTCAGCAAGTCAAACTTATAAATAGCCGCTGCACGAGCCAAGTCGGCTGTCTCCTCAGCATCCAGTCCCGCTTCCTGCGCCAAGAGAGCCGCAATCTTGCCAGTCCGCTCCATGTGCTCTGCTAGAGAGCCAATCTTTTCGTGGAAGGTCACATTGCTCAGCTTTTCAACCAAGTCGGCAATAGCTAGTTTTTGGTCTTCCCGCCAGAAGAATTCCCCGTCTTCCAGACGAGCCACCAAGACTTTCTTATTTCCCTTGATGACATTTTCCAGATGTTCTGCATTACCGTTGCGGACAGAGATAAAGTGCGGCAACAGTTTGCCTTGGCTATCACGCACAACAAAGTAACGCTGGTGCTCTTTCATGGAAGTTACCAAGACTTCCTCAGGCACCTCTAAATATTTGGCGTCAAAATTACCCAAGAAAGCAGTTGGATATTCTACCAGATTCAAGACCTCATTGAGCAGGTCTTCGTCAATCTCGATAGAAACCCCGTGCTCCTCTTCAAGTGCTCGAATCTGCTCGACAATCATATTTTCCCGCTCAAGAGGATTGGCAATGACAAACTGATTCCGCAGATCATCTTCATAGGAATTCGCTGAAGCAATCTCTGTTTCTTGCCCCAAAAAGCGATGTCCACGACTAGTACGGCCGCTCTTGATGTCCAAGAAATCCAAGTCAAAGGCCCGCTCATCTAAGAGTACAGTTAAGGTGTGGACAGGGCGGATGTATTCAAAGGTGTTGTTGGCCCAGTGCATGCTGACAGGGAAACTCAAAGCTTGCAGAACCTCTGTCACTGCTGGGATAATCTCTTCTACAGGGCGACCGACCTCTTCCTTGGTCACATAGACGTATTCTTCACCCTTGATTTCTCGGAAAGTAATGTCCTCAACCGTTAAGCCCTTGCCACGGACAAAGCCTTCTGCCGCCTTAGTAAAGTTGCCATCAGCATCCAGAGCGATTTTCTTAGAAGGCCCTTTGAAATCCTCAGTCAAATCGGACTGCTTGTCTGCCAAGCCAACCACGCGCACCGCCAAACGACGAGGTGTAGAGAACATTTCAATGTTCTCAAAGGTCAGACGATGGTCTGTCAGGAAGGCTCCCATCTTGTCGCGCAGCTGCTTCATGCTCGGTGTCACGACATAGGCCGGCATTTCCTCCAAGCCTAATTCAACTAATAAATTTTTTACCATGATTATTCTCCCTCCTCTGCCAAGAGTTTCTCGCGCGTCTCTACATCCAAAAGCGGATAGCCCAGACGCTTGCGCTCAGCCACAAAGGTCTTGGCCACGACACGGGCTAGATTACGAATACGGGCGATATAGCCAGCCCGCTCAGTCACAGATACAGCACCACGCGCATCCAAGAGGTTAAAGGTATGCGAGCATTTGAGAACATAGTCATAGGCTGGGTGCACCAGATGCTCGTCCAGACAGCGCTTAGCTTCCGCTTCAAACTTCTCAAAATTCTCCAAGAGCAAGTCTTGGTCACTGACTTCAAAGCTGTATTTAGAATGCTCATACTCAGGATGCGTGAAAATTTCGCCGTACTTAACGCCATCAGCCCACTCAATGTCGTAGACTGAGTCCACTTCTTGGATATAAGAAGCCAGACGCTCCAGACCATAAGTCACCTCAGCAGTCACCGGCTGAGTTGGCAGACCTCCGACCTGCTGGAAGTAAGTGAACTGAGTGATTTCCATCCCATCCAGCCATACTTCCCAACCCAGACCAGCTGAGCCAGTTGATGGATTTTCCCAGTTATCCTCAACAAAGCGAATATCGTGCTCCAGCGGATCGATGCCCAAGAGCTCCAAAGACTGCAAGTAAAGTTCTTGGATATTGCTTGGAGATGGCTTCATAACCACCTGAAATTGGTGGTGCTGGTAAAGACGGTTCGGATTTTCCCCATAGCGTCCATCTGCCGGCCGGCGAGACGGCTCTACATAGGCCGCATTCCATGGTTCAGGCCCAATAGCCCGCAGGAAGGTATAAGGACTCATCGTTCCCGCCCCCTTCTCATTATCATAAGCCTGCATGAGCATACAGCCTTGGTCATTCCAGAATTGCTGTAAAGTCAAGATAATTTCTTGAAACGTTAACTTCTTAGACATTTGTTACTCCTTTAGTTTATTTCATTTCTAGCGCTGGACCTGTCCTCTGTTCTGTTTGAACAAGCAAAAGAACCACATCAGACACACCTAGGCTATTTCAACCTAGGGGCGTCAAGACGCGGTTCCACCCTAATTTATTACTTCATTCTATTTGTAAATTCTAACCGAAAGCGCCATCTGCACTGCTTCCCTATCCGGCTCCCACCAACCCGGACTCGCTAGAAAGTAGACAATGAGAATTCTTTCTAGGCATTATTGTAACAAAAAAGATTGCTTTTGTAAAATGCTTTTCTGATGATTGGTAAAAAATTCCGTTGAAAGTAGTAGGACACTGTAAAAACATTCTCTCATGTCTTTTCTTAAACTTTGTGACAGTTTTCTTAGAAATTCTAAAAAGACTCACGAAACAAAGCAATAAGTTGATTTTAACCCTCTAAAATACTTAAATATAAGAATCTGCTCACCTTGTAACTGCCCTAATAGAATGCTAGGATAGCTTTCAATTTCGTTTGAAAATTGAATCATCTCCTCTTCTCGTATCGACAAACAAAAAATCAGCCAGAGCTGGTTTATCAATTTCGCTAACATAATATAATGAGCATCTAGCTGAGTAAAAAGTTACAAACTTCAATAACCGTTAGCCCATTTATAATCATATTACAGATGAGATGAGCCGTCATAGGAACATAAAGATTTCTTGTCCTAATATAGGAAAGGCTTAAAGGCAGGGCCCAGATCATGCATAAGAAGATGCCCCAAATGGCAAAAGCATGTTCCAAGGCAAATAGAAACATGCTCAGAACTGTTGTTGCTATTAGAATTTTCTTGCTTTTAAAGGATATAAGGAGTTTTCGGTAGAAAATTTCTTCTACAATGGGTGGCAATAGAATGGTAGAGGCTGCGTATAACACAAGTTTCAACCAACTGTCCGCTCTTAAATGAATCATTCCCTTATCCAAATCAGGAAATAGACTCTCCAAGAAGTTGGTAAAAACAAAAGCTAGACTAAGAAAGAGGGTAGTCAGGAGGACCTGTTTCCAAAACCTGCGGCCACTTCTTAGAGCACTCCACCACTCTTTTAAGAAAAAATCCTTATTCCAACAAAAATAAATGGCTAAGACTAGATAAAACAAAAAGTTAAGAAAAATATGATCTTTGGGATTGGATAGGCAGCATCCTGTGATAAAGAGCATTTCTATCGAAATGGGAAAAATCAAAGACTTCAAGTAGTTATTTTTCATACTTCACACCCCATTCTTTTACTTCTAGCGTCTTCACAAACCACTCTAAGGAACGGCACCACCCGTACAGACGAGGCCTCAATCACTCTCATAAGAAAAGGAAAATGAGAAAGGAGGGCATAATATGCAATTGGGAACATCTAATCACATGATGTTCCAGCCACTGGACAGTGCAGAAAGTGCTTATCCCTTAAAGGCTTCAAGAAATGCTTTGAGTTCTGCATCAGCTTCAGGCGTTGTACCTCTGAGCTGTCCCAGCATGTCTACTAGGTCAGCTGTTTTGCTGGCAATCTCGCTGTTAGTGCGATTGATATTGGCAACAATCTCTGTCAGCGGAACAACTTCTTCCTCCTCAAAAGTATCTACATAGCGGGGAATGTTGAGATTGTATTCATTCTCAACAATTTCTTCAAAACTGGCCAGATGAGCAAACTTATCCACATCTTCCCGAACCTGATAGACTTTGAGAATCTTGTCAATATGGGCATCCGTCATGATATTCTGGTTCTTGCCCTTGTCAAATTCCTTGGAAGCATCGATGAAGAAAACATCGCGGCTAGTTCGGTCTTTCTTGAGAATAATGACGGTCGTCGGAATGCTGGTGTTAAAGAAGATATTGGCAGGAAGCCCGATAACCGTATCAATAGCTCCTTCCTCTAGCAGAGCCTTACGAATCTTTCCTTCGGCATTGCCCCGGAAGAGGACACCATGAGGCAGGACAATGGCCATGACACCACCAGCCTGCTTGAGGTGGTAAAAGCCATGCAGGAGAAAGGCAAAGTCAGCCTTAGACTTAGGCGCCAAAGCACCGAAGCTAGAGAAGCGCGGATCCTGCAAGAAGCCATCTGCCGCTGACCACTTGGCCGAGTAAGGCGGATTCATCAGCACCCCATCAAAGTTGGTCGGCTCTTGAGTCGGCCAATCCTCATCCAAGGTATCGGCATTATGGAGAAATTGATTCTCAATCGGAACGCCGTGCAGAATCATATTCATCCGAGCAAGATTATAGGTAGCTGTATTGAGCTCCTGACCGAAATAAGAGACAGTCCCTACCTCATGAGAATAGCGCTTGGCATTTAGCAGCAGCGAGCCTGAGCCCATGGTCGGGTCATAGAGAGTGAAACCTTTCTGGTCTTCACGCCCCAGAAAAGCAATCTGAGTCATGAGCTTGGCTACCGGCTGAGGCGTATAAAACTCTCCGGCTTTCTTGCCCGAGTCGGTCGCAAACTGACCGATCAGATACTCATAGGCATCGCCCAGCATATCACCAGCATGACCAGCTACATCTAGGACTGCCAGCTCCTTCATGACCGCTGCGACCGTTTGATTTTGCTTCTGAGGTGTTGCCCCTAGTTTTTTAGAATAGAGGTCAATATCCTCGAAGAGATTTTCAAAGAGCTCATCGCTCTGCTCTATATTACGAAAACCTTGTGCTAGATGCTCCAGCTGAAAGGTGCCACTATTGACCTGCAGCACCAAGCTTGTAAAAGTCAGATCTGGCTCCATGGCATAGGACAGCTCCTGCTTGATGACATCAATCAGGTCGCCCTTGGTCTCCTCATCCTCGTAGTAGCCACGATAAATATCCAGCGCCTGCTCCAAGTCCTCCGTCTCCTCCCCCATGGTCTCCGCCACGAAAAAGAGCAGCTTATCAGACAGGTACTTATAAAAGACCATGCCTAGCAAGTAAGACTTGTAGTCATTGGCATCCATCTTAGAGCGGAGCACATCCGCTGAGTTCCAGAGAGCCTGATAAAGCCCTTGGGAAGTTTGAGTTGTTTCTTGTGTCATAAGTTTCTTTCTAGTTGTTAGGTTTTGAGGAATGGCAGAGCGGTTATCAGTAACCGATAACTTTATGCTCGACTACTTCTATCGTTTCCTTTGGAATATCTGAGATAGCTAATATGTAAACCAGATTCTGTCTAGGATTGTAAAGCCCTAGGTGCTTGATACTAGCAAACTCAGGGTAAACGGAACGAATACCCATGAGGTAATAAATCAGCAACTGCAAGGTATGTTCTTTCTTTGGCTTAGCCTTTGACACTTTAAAATCCCACAAAGTGTCTGCCGTCAAAAAATCCCCATCTCCAATCGTAATTAACTTAGTATAGGCACCTTCCAAGGTGAAACCGTCCTTCACTACCGGCCCATAGTCCGTAAAAAAAGCCAAACTTCTTTTAACCATAGTACGGATATTAGCAAGGGTCTGAGGATCAGGCTCAATCTCCTCAATGGGCTTGTAAAAGCTCAGACCAGCGCGATAGACCACATCAAAGCCTACTAGCTTGCAAGCATTGGAAATAGAACTGTCATCCAGACCAGTAATATTGCCGAGGAACTTTTGAGCCCAAAGCTCTTCCCCAGCTAAGCTAGCACCCTTCAAAGAAATCTCAAATGCCTGCTCCTTTGCTGAACCACTCATAAATCTACTCAGATAATCAACACAAAGCCCAATTAAACTAGGTGCAATATTTTCTTGAGTAGACAATTCTTTCCCATCTGAAAGCTCTGTCACTGAAAAGAGCTTAGCCGGCAGAAAACCGCCACGAGGTTGTTTAATTTGTGAAATCCGTTGCGTTACAGATGTCATGATAATCTCCCCATCATAAAAATTTAAATAAACATATCCTGCAAGAGTTTTTTCTTCAAGTTTTCCAACTGAGAAATCTTATCTTGATAAGAGCTGATAAGAGTGTCGAGATTGGAGAAAAAGGAGCCTACGGCTTGTTGTTCAGCTATTGGTGGTAGATAAAATGGAATTTCCGAAAAAGTTGGAAACTGTACACGTTGTTTTTCAATTAAAGTTCCTGTAGCAAACTGTTTATATTGATAAATTGCGTACATTGTTTTCAATAGAATTTTTAAAAAATCATTATCAAATTTTTCTATACCTCTGTTTTTCATCACAACATAATAACCAGAAACTGAAACAGTAACTTCATTATTGTTTAAATCCAAAGCACCTAATGTAAGATTCATTGGATTATAAACAAACTCATTTACATCAACCTTTTTAAATTTATCATTCTTTTTTACCAAAAAATCTCTTTTATAACGTTCTGTTTTAGGTGTTAATCCCTTCTCAACTGTTAAACTCCATAATTCGTTCTCTACAGAAGGTTCTATATAATTTGATACTTGTTCAAAAATATCACCCAGGTAATACTTCTCCCACTCCCCCTCAAACCCTGCCAAACGAATCTCTGGAACTTTCTGACCAGCCTTTGGAAACATCTTGGACAGCATGGATGACTTGAAAGCCTGATAGTTGGCAAGATTGTCCTTGTAGGCAGCCAACAAATCGTCTAGAGTGTGAAAGAGGGAGCCGATGGCGGATTGTTCTTGAATATCTGGAACACCTATTTTCTTAGAAAGCAAATCTTCTTTGGTAATTCCTTTAATTGATGTTCCTTGTAATTGTGTACTTTCTTTTTGGAGCATCCTATATAAACTGTAGACCAGAAAATGAATATCTCCATTCAAATTAGAGAGGGATAAAAAATCTTGACTTGTTGTATAATCTTGATCTACTATAGCCAATTTCCCAACACCCACTCTCGTAACAATTGCAATAGAATTTTCAGGAATTAGTTTAGCTGACGAATTCTGAAGGCCAAATTCTGTAATAAATTTTTGAGGTTCGACTCCAAATAAGCTATCCTTTTCTAAATCAGACGACTGAATCCAAGGTATGTCTCCATTCCAGTATTTTTCTTCTTTTGTACTGGGAGTTCCACCACTTTGGAAAATGCGTGCTATTTCTCCCAATTGTTCTTTCCCCCATGTATTACTGAATCTTCCAATTCTAATTCTGGGAGTATTTTGATTATCCATATTTAAATAATTTTCCTTTTATTAATGTTTTATAACCAATACACGAATGTTGTCATCTGCCAACTCTATATCACGACGAAATTCGATTTCATCTCTGATTTCTCCTAAATCATAAACAACGTATATTTGCTTAGAATAGCGCTTACCGTAGGCAGTTACATCTGCATTTATCTCTTCGATAATTTTAGATTTTTTCCCTTTTCTAAGCAATTTTACTTCTATGCACAGCTTCAGATTCGGTATTATAAAATCAGGAATATATTCTCGGCCAGAAAAATTAAATTTCCCAGTTTCTCTATCATAATCTACTCCTTTTGACCAACCTTTTCCAATAAAAAGCGACTCCAGAGCATTTTGAACATCTAGTTCTTTTTCGGGAATATTGAATAGAACTGAACGTAATCTTATTCTTATAAAATTCTCCAGATTGTTAAATTCGTCCTCAACAAATTCTAGTGAACTATTCAAGTGAGAAAGCAAAAATTCTAAATTAGTTAATACACTTTCCATTAGTGTTTTTTGTTGTGGCCAAGTCATATTATACGAACTCACATTTTCTAATGAATAAGTAACTAAATCTTCAGCATCATCCAGTACATCATATGATTTTGGGATTAATCTATTATAACTTTTTGCATACTCTACACAAGAATTATATTTTCCAACTACATCCGAATTATCACTTAGAGTTCTTTTGATTATCGCAGACAATGCATTTCCCTGGCTTAACAACACTTTTATTTGCTTTGTTTTTTTCAATTTTCATGCTCTCCCCTCTCCTACACTAAAATTAATTATCAGTATCAAATTTCCAATAATATTCAAAATGAGCGTCACACTTGTTATCTTTAAAAATTTGATAGAAAAGATTTCTCATTTCTTCTCTTGACTCTGTAAACTGAACCGCATATAAATCATCTATCGAATGTGAATTTACATTAAATAATTTCAAATATTGCTCATTTTCCTGATAAAATATATCTTGACTAAAAGAATTAAATTTCATAAATGTTTCAATTATTCGTCTCATTGTATTTAACATTGATAACTTGTGACCACATTCATACAAATCTTTCAATTCTATCCACAAGGCATCATAGCTTGTTTTAAAATCCTCTTTTTCACTTGTAATTTTAATGAATTCACGGTGCTCTATACGATAGAAATTAAATTTATCATATTTTGTTCTACCTCGGTCATCTTTGAAATTACCATGAGGTTGAACATTTAAATAGAAATGGACATTGTGAGTTAAAATTATCATGATGTCTCTATTAACATCAAATTTATTCCTATCTTTACTTTGATAAAGTCTCTGCAGTTCCCAAATAATTAAATATTGCATTGTATCATCATTTGAACTCATTGGATCATCAAAGACTATAATTTTATTATTCTGCCGAGACTCTTTGACCTCTTCCAAACGCTCAATGAAGTATAAAAATGCAATAACATTTTTTTCACCTGTTGATAGTTTTTTTACACTTCTGTATCGATTACCTTCTTTGATTCTATAATAACCAAGATTTTCATTATCTACATGATCTAATTCCCAAGAAACTTTTAATCTAAGTTTTCTATTAATTCTCTCTATAGCCTGTCTTTCCGCTTTTGGTTTTAATCTATCAATCCGCTTCTGATATTCAAGCAAAACTTGCTCTACCTTCTTCTTTTCAGCTTCTTTACGATTTAAAGAATTAAGATAATCTTTTTTATCTTTCTCGCAAGTAATTAATTTTTCAATTTCAACATCATATTTAAAATCCTCAAGCAGTAGCTTAATTTCATGATATCGAATTAAGTCCCTAGCTTCTTTTTGTTTATTTTTTATATCTAAAACATTCTTATTGTGAGTTTCAATTATCTTGTTTAGTTCTCCATAATTCACATTATTTGGCATAGGTAATTCTAGTTCTTCACTCTCCACAAATAGATTGCTTTCTTTCTGTTCCAAAGTATTAAGCAAAGTTTCAAAAAAGGATTTCTGCTCTTCTAGGGTTATTTCAATTTTATTCTTCTCTTTTTGGGCTTCTTCAATTAGATCTGGAAAAAACTCTGCCGTTTTAATCTTTACATTTCCTGTAATCTCCGTTAATAAATTTGCAATTTGTTCTTTCCCAGATTTAATTCGATTTTGTAGATTCTTTACCTCATCTGCCGAAAAATAACTTTCCAACTCCATCAGCACCCCATCAGAAATCTTATTCCCACAAAACGAACATGTTGTTTCATCCTTATGGATTTCCAACCCTTCTTTGGCGAAGTTTATTTTTCTTTGATTATTTAATCTACCAATGACGACTCGCTCAATAACTTTGTTTGAAATTATTTCATTAACAGCAGTCAAATATTTTTCGAATCTAATATTTTTTACTGAAAAAATGTTGATTTCACTTGGAGAACTCTGCAATATATCCTTATATCGTTTTATCTCAGTTTCCTCTAAACGACTAGCATTAGCAATCTCCGACTTGAAAATATTTTTATTATAAGATTTTGGATTATCTACAATTATAGGTTCATTTTTTAATGAAATAGTTCTTGCAGATTTCTTATAAAAATTGTCTAATTTCCTATCTTGTTCGTTAAATAATTTTTCTTTCTCGGAATACTTATCAAATAAAGTGGCCTCTTGCTCTCCTGCACCTCTCTCAACAAGTTGATTTTGAATTAGAAATAACTCCTGCTCCTTTTTAATAATTTCATCTTCTAACTCCTTTATTTCTGCTTCTTTTTCACCCGCTCCTACTGCTAAAGAAAAAGCATCCAGATTGTCATTTTCACCTATCAAAGACTCAAAGCCATTAAAAACGTAAACTTCAAATTCTGATTTTTTTTGATCTAATATTGCTTTACTCAAAGTTGATTTTCCGGATCCATTTTTAGCAAAAATAAAATTCTTTGAAACTAATTCTAATTCTTCTCCCTTAAAAAGTGGAGTATCTGAATCTTCAAATTGGATTTGCGTTAAGTTAATAGATGTGTTAACCATAAAAATCCTTTCTTTCGTCTCGGCTATTCAACAGATAGTTTAGTAAGGAATATAGATTTTTTATATTTTAGTCAAATAAACATTCAAAGAATGCACTCATGACATAAAAATATCTACTCCTTTTATTTAATAAAATTATACCACGAAATCACCAAAAATCCCCTAGAATATAATTCTAAGGGATTATTGTCTATCCTGTTACTTCCGGTGCTTGTTCCGGTTTGGTTTTCTTATTTGGGCTGGCTAGGCGGCGCTTGCTGTCTCGGATGGTGTTGAGATCTTTGAGGAGTTTGGCAAAGTGGCTCTTCTCTGGATAGGCCTCTGCGGAGGCTGCGGTATAGCGCATAAAGAGGTCATAGGTGCGGGCGATTTCTGTGCGCAGCTGCTTGGTCTTACCGACTTCTTTGCTGGACTTGGCTGTACGCGCTAGGGCTTCGGCCTTATCATAGTCTTCCTGGGCAGTCGTCACTGCGCTAATCACAGGTGAGAGTCCCAGCGTAGTTACTGCCGCATTGTAGGGCTCTTCCTTGAGAGTTTTGAGGAGACTCTTAATCTCAGCAGTAGCGACATCGTTATTATGCTTAGTGATATCCTTGTACTTAGTCAGGACTGGAGCCAACGTCTCATGCGCTTCCTTGAACTTCGCTTCCTTTATCTTGGCAAATCCCCTATGCAGGGTAAAGAGCCCAACCAGAGCACTATCTCGCTCCTTATCCACCTCTGCCAGACTCGTGGTTTGTTTCTTTTCCACGCTGGCCAGCTGTTCTTGAAACTGCTCTAGCTTGCTCGCAAAGGGCTCCAAGTGTTTGCCATACATATCCTCATTCTTATTGGCCTTGGCAAAGTTTGTGATGATCTGATGAGAATCTATCATCAGACTTTCAAACTCACGGTGAGTAAAGTTGCTATAAGTCAGAGGACGAATGGTATAGTTCGTTGTCATAATAAAACCTTTCCAATAATGTGATAAACTAAGTATAGCATGCAACGATAAATCTTTAAGAAGTTGCCCTGAACTGTCGTTTTTTATCCCCGAAACAGCATTTTTTAACGAAAAGACAAAAAATATCCCCACCTGATGATTTCTTCGCCTTCAGATGGGGATTATCTCTTTTAAAAAAATGGGTTATCAGAACATTTTACGCTTAGAATACTTTTAATCTTTAGTAAATGTTATTATTCGACCTTTAAAACGCTTGGAAATTTTAGTAAATCACACCATACGATAGGTAGAAAGCGTGGAATTTTTTACAAACAGAGCTATTCGGAAGTCAGATTGCCCAGAAATCTTAGTAAAAGATAGTGTTCAGCGTTTAGATTGATTGGATATTTAGACAAAAGCTACTCTTCGAAGTTTCGGTGATTATCTTTCTCCCCTACCTTCCAACTCTCAAGGGCTCGATAACCTCCTCAATTAGTCGGGTGTAAGCTTCTTTGATTTCTTTTTTGTAGCGCAGAGGGTTGAGGGCATCTGCGACTTCTGTCTTGTAGTCTTGGTAGCGCTGGCTCTGATTGAGCTGGCTTTCGCCAGCTTGCTTTTTGGCTCCCTTACGGTAGTTGTCGATGAGATAGCGAAGCTCATCTGCTCCGACATACCACTTTTTAGCAAAAGCCTGAACATGCTGGTCGATGACCGACTGGATCATCTGCTCTAGGATATGAGAGATGGACTGACTGCGGTAGTTTTCGGGCTCTGTTTGGATTTCCTGCCAGAGATTGGCGATGATTTGGGCTAGGCCTGGATTGGTCTTGCTTAGGCTGGTGATATAGTCATCCACAGCTTGGATATCCTTTGGACTCAGCTCTGGGCTGTCTGTATCCTCTTGGGGGATAAAAGCCTGAATGAGGGAGAGGATATAGCTGTAGTTGATTTCATCGACATGGACGGATTCCAGCTCATAGAGGATGTCCAGTGGTTCTTCCTCTTCGTCACCATCCTTCCGGAGCTTGAGCTCGGCTAGGATATTCTGATACAGGCCTAGGTAATCTTCCAGTCTCGCATCGCTGAGGCCTGTCTCCTGATAGAGCATCTCCTTATCATACTCTGCATAGACCTGAATAGAAGCCAGATACTTGTCCAGCTGCTGGTAGCTTTTGGCTAGCTTCTTCAGCAAGGCTGTTGGGGCGCTTTCGATAGCCAGTCCTTCCTCGAAGCTACTGGATAGCTGCACTTGAAAATCAGCCAAAGCTCGGTCAAAGTTGGCTTTCTCTTCTGGCCACTCTGGAGCTAGCACCTCATTTTCCCCACCATTGGAGTAGAGGCGCAGGGCGTTGTCCACTGCTTCCTTAAAGGCCAATGGCTTTTGAAAAGTCATGACATGTCCATAGGACTTACGCTGGTCAAAGATCCGGTTGGTTCGGCTGAAAGCCTGAATCAGATCTTGTGGCTGCATAGGCTTTCTGTCAATGTAGAGCGTAGATAGGCAAGGAGCATCAAAGCCTGTTAAAAGTCGATTGACGACGATGACCAAGTCCAGCTGTTCATCCCGGTAGAGATACTTCTCTTTCTTTCTGGCTAGGCGCTCATTGACATCAGTATTGAAGCTCCGAAGGGTCGATAGATTATAGTGAGTGCCGAACTCCTGATTGTAGTCCTCCAAAGCCTGCTTCATCTTATCCTGATTGACAGAGGATTCCTCTTCATTCTCCGTCACCGAGTAGGTAATGGTAAACTTAGGAAAGTCAGGCAGCACGCGCTTCGTCCGCTCAGAGATCTTAATACGACTCTGGCCTTCCTTGACCCGCTTGAGCAGGTCATAGTAGCGCTGAGCCTGATGGATAGACTTGACAGTCAGGATAGCATTGTAGGTCCGGCCGACCCCGTTTTCAAGTCCCAGTTGACGATGGCTTTTATTGAGGATAGTTTCCAGTACTTCCAGCATATGGTCTTCATGCTCATAGGCACTATCAGGGATAGCTTCTTCTGCTGCATCCGTGATGAGGGTATTGCGATAGTCCACCTTGAAGCCTAGAACGGCATTGTCATGGATGGCTTCTTTGACCGTATATTCATGCAGACGATCACCATACTGCTGCTGGGTAGTCTGGGCCAAGTCGCCTACCTGCTTGCGTTTATTTTCCCCAAAGATAGGTGTTCCGGTAAAGCCATACCAGAGCGAGTAGACAAAAAACTCGCTGAGAGACTTCTGAGCTTGAGGCGTAACAGCTCGGTGGCACTCATCCACGACAAAGGCCACTCTGAGCTCTTTGATTTTCTTATATTCCCGCTGATAATGTCCCTCTTCAAACTTGCGCAGCATAGCATTGATCTTTTGAATGGTCGTGACGACTAGTGCTTTATTATCAGCAGAGAGACGGCGAACCAGCTCTTTGGTATTGTCCGTCTCATCAATATCAATGACATCATTTGCTGCATAGGAGAGAAAGCTCGAGGTGGTCTGGTCATCGAGGTCTCTGCGGTCCACGACAAAGATGGTCTTTTGAATCGCTGGGATTTGCAGGAGATTTCGAGCCACTTTATAGGAGGTCAGCGTCTTACCAGAACCTGTCGTATGCCAGATATAGCCCGACTCTTGACGCATGGAGGCTTCTCGGACGGCTTCGATGGCATGCACCTGATAGGGCCGCAGTAAAATAAGTGCCTTTCTCACATCATCAATGACAGAGTACTGCATGACCATCTGATGGGCGCGTGGAATTGACAGTACCTGCTCCGCAAAGGAAAAGAGGTCTGTAACCGGCTGGTTCTTGCTGTCAACCCACTTGGTCAGAAACTGTGCGTTGAGCTTATTTTCCTTTGCGGCTGCAATATAGCGAGTGTCAATGACATTGGATACGACAAACATCTGCAGGCTGGAGTAAATCCCGTGAAACTTGCCTTCTTTATCGTATTTCTGGATTTGTCGAAAAGCGTCCAAAAAAGGCGCTTGTCGGCTTTTCAGCTCGATATGAATCATGGGCAGGCCGTTGATGAGCAGAGTCACATCCAGACGGCGGTTCGGATCCATAGGATAGGCCTTATCACGCTCCACCTGATGGACAATCTCATAGCTGGACTTGCCGCCTGCCACATTGTCCCGCCAGATCACTGAGAGACGAATCGTTCCAAGTCTGGCATCCTCCCGCTGGACCTGGACTTTGGCAATACCATTCTCACCTGCCAGCCATTTAGCTGCTTCATAGTAGTTAACAAAGTTGAGCTGATTTTTGATTTGCTCCTTCTCCTGCGCGGTCAACAGCTGATCTTTCAAGGCAGGCAGATTATTTTGCTCTAGCTTAGCAAAAAAATTCTCCCACAGCTGCTCCTCTGTTCGCAACTCCTGACGATAAGTCCACTGACTTTCTCCACTAGTCAGGCGCTCAATCAGCTGCTTTTCTATTTCTAATTCCTGGGTCTTTTTCATCTGACTCCCTTATCTAACTCTTTTTATTTGGATATCGGTCTCGTTTTACATACCTCATTATAGCACAGAAAGCTCTTGTTTTATAGCGTTTCCATATTGCCATAGATAAAAATCCCCAGCTCTCTTCAATCTGGGGATACTTTCAAATTT
This sequence comes from Streptococcus sp. Marseille-P7376, assembly GCF_902460385.1. Lineage (NCBI taxonomy): Bacteria > Bacillati > Bacillota > Bacilli > Lactobacillales > Streptococcaceae > Streptococcus > Streptococcus sp. Marseille-P7376. Next base: position 14,971 of record NZ_CABPTS010000009.1, on the reverse strand, counting down.
TTAGTTCATAAATCTCTTCCCAACCAGCAAGCTCCAAGACTGCATGGTGCTGATCTGAAACTGTGACAGTCTCGCTGGCATAGCTAAAAAAGGCGAGTTCCTTAATCAACTGACAAGCTTTCACTGTCTGAACTTTGACAAAAGGACACTTTTATCAAAAATCCTTATTGTCCGGATCTGGCGCCCCGGCTTCGACAGGTATGCTTTTAAGAAGTTCCATATCAGCAGCATCTAGCTCGATGTCAAAGCAATCTAGATTGCTGGTAATTCGGCTCGGAGTGACTGACTTAGGCAAAGGCAGAAAGCCTTCTTGCAAGCTCCAAGCCAGAGCGACTTGAGCAATAGTCTTGCCATACTTATCTGCTACAGCCTGCACTGCTGGATTTTGGAAAAGCTCTCCCTGACCAAAAGGTCCCCAAGCTTCTAGCAAAATACCACGCTCACGGCAGAAGTCCACCGCTTCTGTCTGATAGACGCCTGGCGCTAGGCGGATTTGATTGACAGCCGGAGTGATGCGCGCTGTCTCAAGCAGAGCTTCTAGGTGATGGGGCAGGAAATTGCTGACGCCGATGGCCCGAATCTTGCCTGCCTCATAGAGATCTTCCATGGCCCGCCATACTTCCGCATTGCGCTTTTTCCAAACACCATCTTCTCGCAAAGGTTTTGGATTGGGCCAGTGGATGAGATAGAGATCCAGATAGTCCAAGCCCAGCCTTTCCATAGAACGGGCAAAAGCTGCCTGAGCTTCTTCATAAGTATGATTGCCATTCCAGAGCTTGGTGGTAATAAAAAGCTCCTCACGCGCAATGCCACTGTCTTTAATGGCTCGGCCAACACTTTCTTCATTCTTATAGACCGCTGCCGTATCAATGTGCCGGTAGCCTGCCTTGAGAGCGGCCAGCACCGCCTGATAGGCTTCCTCACCATCCTGAGCCTTCCAAGTGCCAAAGCCCAAGACTGGAATTTTTACACCATTGTTTAAGAGATAGTCTTTCATCTCATGCCTCCTTGATTTTTATCTATGCACAGTTCAGCATTCTTTTATCCGGCAGAAGCTTCCTCGCCAATGCCAACAAAGCTCATTTCCCTTTTTTCTTTTTAGGAAATTTTGGTTTGAAAATATTTTCTTTCGTTGGTGCCATGCCTTTACTGAAAAAGCTGTAGCTGATAAAGGCCAAGCCGATAAAGGTCATTAAAAAACGTTTCAAAACAAGCCCGAAAAGAAGGAAAACAACTCCCATTACCAGAAATTTTACGTCAATCTTTTTCATATCCTACCCCCGTCTAATCATATAATCATATTATATCACGCCCCCACCAGCAATTCAAACTTCTCTCATCCCGCATTTCACATCTTCTGGCTGATTAGACTACTGAAGAAAGTCGCATACAGCTCTTAATCTAACCTCAAAGGCTAAGCAAATTCTTCAGGGAAAGATGGGAGCTCCGTTCAGAAACAACTCTTTTGAAGCAGATATAAGGAGCGACCTGGGATTGAGTTTTGAAAGTTTGCCAAAGCCAACAAAAAGGATAGGCCATTAACCTATCCTTTCTGAAAAATATAAGGAGACTTTTTAAAACGAATGGTTTACTATTTTATACTGTAAAACGTTTTTCACCATCCAGATAAGTGGCAACCAGCTCTAAATCCTTGTCCAGAACGATAAAGTCAGCATCGTAGCCTTCCTTAATCTGGCCGCAGACATCATCAATGTGTACGGATTTTGCTGGAATCAGACTAGCCATCATGACTGCTTGGTGAGGGTTAGCAATGCCCCACTCAACCACGTTTTTCAGGCCGTCTTTGAGCTGCAGGATTGATCCTGCTAAGTTGCCGGTAGATTTGAGGCGGGCTGTACCATTGGCTACGACTACTGGAAATTCGCCCAGCATGTAGTCGCCGTCGTCCAGACCTCCTGCAGTCATACAGTCGGTGATGAGGGCTACATATTCATGCCCTTTTTGCTTGAGCAAAATATCACAGGCCTTAGGATCCACATGGTGACCATCACAAATCAGCTCTGCGTAAGTGTGGGGCAGCTCATACATAGCCCCAACCATGCCCAGCTCGCGGTGGGTCAAGCCCCGCATGCCATTGTAAGCATGCACCCAAACACTGGCACCCGCTTCTACTGCTGTCTTGGCTTCATCATAAGTCGCATTGGAGTGACCCAGAGCCACAGTTACACCTTCATCAGTGATGGTGCGGACAAATTCCTCCACGCCAGCACGTTCTGGTGCCAGAGCGATCTTATTGAGAAGACCATTGGAAGCCTTTTGCCAAGCACGAAATTCATCCATACGAGGATCTTTCATATAGGCTGGATTTTGGGCACCCTTGTACTTTTCAGTGAAGTAAGGCCCTTCAAAGTAGAGACCACGAATCTTGGCACCGCTAGCTTCCTGATAGCGGGCACCGATATTTTCCGTCACAGCTAGGAGTTGCTCGTAAGATGATGTCAGCGTGGTCGGCAGGAAACTGGTCACCCCAGTCGTCAAAAGCCCTTCACTCATGGTGTGGAGGGTACCTTCGATGTTATTGTCCATGACATCGACCCCACCAAAACCATGGATATGGGTATCGACCAGACCTGGTGCGACAGAGTAGCCTGTGTAATCAATCACTTCCGCATCAGCAGGCACTTCTTGCACCAATTTCCCAAATTTTCCATCGATCAATTCCAAAAATCCACCCTTACGAATCCCTTGAGGATAGAAAAATTGATCTGCTTTAATATATTTAGGCATCTGACTGCCTCCTCTTGTTCAATTTTTTATTGACTCTATTATAACGCTTTCTGTTTTATTTGTAAATGGTCTATACCTGTTTTTTGAAAAAATTTATTATATTATTTGAACAAACAAAAAAGCAGGAAACCTGCTTTTTAAAATTCTTAAATCTGCTCGATTTGGACTTTTTCTGCCAAATTCATGGCATGGTCAGCAACCCTAGTATAGTGCGAAATAATTTCGATAAAGTTGACACCAGCCTGAGGCGTACATTTTCCTCTATTTAGACGAGAAATATGCGTCTTACGCAGCTTGCGCTCTAGCTTATCAATCGCTTCATGTTTCGCTGTCAAATTATTCGCCAACTCAACATCATTTGTTTCCACTGAAGTTAAAGCTTCTTTGATAAACTCTAAAGTCATGTGATAAATTTTTTCTAGTTCTTCCAAGGCGGCTGGTGAGAAGGTAACCTTCTTGCGAAGCAGGTAGTCTGTCAGATTTATCAAAGCCTCTGAGTGATCCCCAATTCGCTCCAAATCTCGGCTAGAGTCTAAAATATTGGTCAGAATCTCACTTTCCTTTTGACTGAGCTGCTCACCAGAAAGTGCAATCAGATAACGAGTCAGTTCATCATCAATCGCATTGATGGCTTCCTCCGTCTTATGCCCCTTTTCAGCAGCTTTTTCTTCATGGTTAATGATATAATCATAGGCCAGTTCAAAAGATTTAAAAGCATAACCACCCATGTGAAGCAGTTCCTTTTTGGCATTTCCCAAAGCCAGAGATGGTGCCTGATGAATCAAAATCTTGTCCAGATAAAGAGGTTCGTATTTGACTGTTTCATCCTCACCCGCAATCAGTTTCGTAACCACATAGGCTAAAACACCGATAAAGGGAAATTGAACGATGGTATTGGTGATATTAAAGGTCCCGTGGGCAAAGGCAATGGTCATTTCCGGTGACAGATGCAGCGCTGTCTCAAACCACTGAATCAGAGCCGTAAACGGCACGAGAAAGATCAAGCAGATAACTGTTCCAATGACATTAAAGGCCACATGGGCACCAGCTACGCGTTTGGCTGCGATATTGGCTCCTAAGGAAGCGATAATCGCTGTAATCGTGGTTCCGATATTGTCACCAAACAGCACTGGCAAGGCTCCTTGCAGGTCAATGAGATTGCTGGCATAGAGATTCTGCAGAATCCCAATGGTCGCTGAGGAAGCCTGAATGAGGAGGGTCAGCCCCGTCCCGACAAAGACACCCAAAATCGGATTTTTACTAAGCTGAACCATATAATCCCGGAAGACCTGCAGATCCTTGAGAGGCTCCATGGCTCCGCTCATCAGATTGAGCGCAAAAAAGATACCGCCGACACCAAAGAGGATTCGGCCGACATTATTAACCGAGCGATTTTTGGTAAAAAAGAGGCAAACCGCGCCGACAAAGAGTAAAGGCAAGGCGTAATCACCCAGCTTAAAACCGATGATGAAGGAGGTCACAGTCGTCCCGATATTGGCCCCCATGACAATCCCGATGGCCTGACGCAAGGTCAACAGCCCCGCACTAACTAGACCGACTGTAATGACTGTCACACCTGAACTGGACTGAATCAGGGCAGTCATGCCGATACCAACCAGGACACCTAAAAAAGGATTGCTGGTGTACTTGTCGATAAAGTAACGCAATCGGTCTCCCGCCGCCTGCTGCAGCCCATCTCCCATCATGCGGATACTGTATAGAAACAGCCCCAAGCCTCCCAAGAAGCTAAATATAATTTCTTGCCAATTAATGGACATTTCTTTTCCTCCGAAAAATAAATATCGAATATTCTCCTTTTTCTATTGTAAAGGATATTAATTAAAGTAACAAGCTTTTTTTAAAAAAAAATATCATCTTTTTCGTTTATGTTTTTCATACGGCCTATTTTTGGGAGAGTCAAAAGCAAAAACTCAGCTAGTTTCAGCTGAGTTCCTCTTTATTTTTTATCTAGATTGCGCAACATCTGATCAATCTTGTTGCCATACTCAATAGATTCATCCTTAATAAAGGTCAAATCTGGAATCTTATACATTTTAAGATTGTGTCCCAGTTCTCGCTTGATGGTACCAGTCGCCTTTTCCAGACCAAGCTGGGCTTTCTGATTGTCAGAAGCCAAGTCACTCATAATCGTGTAGTAGACCTTGGCCATGGACAAGTCACCCAACATTTGGACATCGGTGATGGTCACACCCTGAACTCGTGGATCACGAACCTTTTTCTGCAAAATCTCATTGACTTCACGCTTAATTTCCATTCCCACACGGTCTGCACGAAAATTGTTTGCCATAGGATTTCCTTTCTAATTTTTTTCTTCTGCAATATGAGGCTGGGACAAAAGTCCTAGCCTCTCAATTGTTTTTGGATTGTCGAGCAAGACGCAGTGGTTGAGTGGGCTCTACTACGCTGATTTCATCAGCTTTTACAGCCCTACTCAACTGTGCGGAGGTGGGACGACGAAATCGAATTCTAACGAATTACCGATTTCTGTCCCACTCTCATATTTTTAGTTTCAGTTTAATTAAGTTTGTTCTGAACTCTTTGCGAAAAGATGGATTCGCCTAGAATCATTGATTCTTTATCGCGTTCCTGATTTTCGCTGCGAGTTTTTTATTTTTTAATCTCTTCCATGATGTAAGCTTCAATCGTGTCATCTACTTGGATGTCATTGTAACCGTCAATCATGAGTCCACCTTCGCGGCCATTGGTAATTTCCTTAACGTCATCCTTAAAGTGCTTGAGGCTGGCAAGAGCACCATCATAAATCACGACACCATCACGGATAACACGAACTTTGGAATCACGGGTAACTTTACCATTGATAACCATAAATCCACCGATAGTTCCGACCTTGGAAACCTTGAAGGTTTCGCGAATAAGGGCTTCCCCGATGACTTTTTCTTCGTACTCTGGATCCAGCATTCCCTTCATGGCATCTTCCATTTCCTCGATAACCTTGTAGATAATGCTGTGGAGACGAATTTCTACATCGTCAGCTTCCGCCTGCTGGCGAGCTTGAGATGTAGGACGGACGTTAAAACCAATAATCAGGGCATTTGAAGCTGCTGCCAGCGTTACATCGGATTCATTGATAGCACCAACTGCTGAGTGGACGATAGTAATCTTAACACCTTCCACTTCAATCTTCTGCAGGGAAGCAGCCAAGGCTTCTACAGAACCTTGTACATCAGCCTTGATGATAACATTAACAGACTTGACTTCACCAGCTTTGAGGGTGTCAAAGAGATTTTCCAGACTGACACGATGAGTAGCTTGACGTTGCTTGAGAAGGGCACGTTTGGCACGTTCTTCACCGGCTGCACGCGCAGCTTTTTCATCTTCATAAACCGCAAAGTGGTCACCAGCCATCGGAGTTTCATTGAGACCAGTGATGGAAACCGGTGTCGATGGTCCTGCCACCTTAACGCGACGTCCCAAGTCATTGGTCATAGCCCGAACCCGACCGAAGGTATTTCCGACAACGATTGGATCTTGCACATTCAGCGTACCTTGTTGGACAAGCAAGGTTGCAACCGCACCTTTTCCTTTATCCAGACGGGCTTCGATGACTGTACCAATCGCTCGAACAGTCGGATCAGCCTTAAGCTCTTGGATTTCAGCCACCAAGAGGACTGTTTCCAAAAGTTCATCGATATTTTGGTTGAATTTCGCTGAGATTTCGACAAATTCAGACTCACCGCCCCAAGCAGTCGATATGACACCATGCTCAGCCAATTCACCAATTACACGCTCAGGATTTGCTCCTGGCTTATCAATCTTGTTGATCGCTACGATAATTGGCACATTAGCTGCTTTGGAGTGGTTAATGGCTTCGATAGTCTGAGGCATCACACCGTCATCAGCTGCTACGACCAAGATGGTGATGTCTGTCACAGACGCACCACGGGCCCGCATAGAGGTAAAGGCTGCGTGTCCTGGTGTATCCAAGAAGGTAATCTTCTTGCCGTTTTCCTCAATCTGGTAAGCACCGATATGCTGGGTGATCCCACCCGCTTCACCTGTCGCTACCCGAGAGTTACGCAAGGTATCCAAGAGGGTCGTTTTACCATGGTCAACGTGTCCCATGATGGTCACAACCGGTGGACGTTCTACCAATTCATCCGGATTGATATAGCCTTCTTCGACAAAGAAGCGCTCGATATCGGCAGTGTCAACTTCAACCTTCTTCTTAGCTTCGATACCGTAGTCTACCATGAGGAGCTCAATAGTATCGCCGTCAAGAGATTGGTTTTGCGTTGCCATCACACCCATCATAAAGAGCTTCTTGACGATTTCAGCTGGCTCGCGCTTGATCCGTTTTGCGATTTCTGCAACGGTCATGCCATCTGTATATTCAAATTCGGTCGGCAACTCATGGAACTTGCGTTCTGTAACAGGTTTTGGAGCCTGATTGTGGTTGCCCTTTCCGCGTTTATTCTTTTTGTTATTATTCCAGTTACTGTTTCTTTGATTTCTCACTTGATTTTGACTGCTTCGATTCTTTTGTTGTTTTCTTGGACCTTCTTCTTCGCGTTCAAATTCATCACGCTTCTTATCTGGTCGGGCTTGTTTTTTGCGACGAGTATCTACTGCAACTGGTGCTGCAGTAGGAGCGGCAGCTGGTGCAGGTTCGGCCGGAGCAGATTTGACCGTTTCGACAACAGGTACTTCTGCTTGAACTGGCTCTTTCCGCCTATTCTGACGTTCTTGCGCTTCTCTGGCTGCCTGAGCCTGCTTGAAGCGCTCCTCGCTAGAACGTGCGTACTCCGCATTTTGCTCTGCTTTCAGAGCCGCTGCTCGCGCTTTAAAATCAATTTTAGGACCTTGATTTAACTGTGGACGATTATTTTGACCGCCTCGATTCCGGTCCTGACCGCGGTTGTCACGACGGTCATTGCGAGCTTCATTACGACGTTCTTGACGGCCGTTATTGGTGTTGCGGTCAGAACGACCTTGGTTGCGATTGCGATCGCCACGTTCCTTCTTATCACCGCTTTGTGGTTGGCGATTATTTTGCTGCTTGCGGCGCTCTGCCTGTTCCTTGGCCCTAGCTTCCCGCTCTGCCTTAAAGTTACGACTTTGCGGCCGAACTGAAGCCGGTTTCGCCGGAGCTGCTGCGGCTGGAGTATCTGCCACTTTGGGCTTTTCTGGCTTAACAGCCGTAGAATCTTCCTTTTTAGCTGGAGCAGATTCTTTTTGAGGTGCTTTCTCCGGTACTGGCTGGGCAGCAGGCACTTTTTCTGGCGCTGGCTTAGAGGCACCAAAGCTATCCCTGATGCGTTGACCCGCTTCTGCTTCTACGCTGGAAGAGTGACTTTTGACTTCCAAGCCCAGCTCCTTAGCACGAGCCACCACCTCTTTGCTTTCCTTTCCCAGTTCTTTTGCGATTTCGTACAATCTAACTTTAGACAATTCTTGTCCTCCTCTTCTATTGCATAAGAGACCTCATTTTCTTTGTAAAACCAGCATCTGTGACGGCAGCCACTTTTCGGGCCTTGCCAATCGCAGAGCTTAATTCCAGTGTTGAAAACACGGTTGACACTTCTATCTTGTAATAATGGCTTTTATCAGTAATCTTTTTCGTTAGATTTGGTCCAGCATCCTCAGCTAGAAAGACCAGATGGGCTTTTCCTTCTTGGATGGCTTTGATGACCAATTCTTCCCCTGAAATGATACGGCCAGCCCGCTGGGCCAAACCCAGCAAGTTTGCTAGTTTTTCTTTATTCAAGACCCAACTCTCTTCTCTTGACCTTGTGATCGACATAGGCAATCAGCTCGTCGTAGAAACTCTCTTCTACTTCCATGCTGAAACTGCGGTTGAAAACTCGCTTTTTCTTAGCCAGATGGGCTTCCTCATTATCTAGCTTAATATAAGCTCCTCGCCCATTAGCCTTGCCTGTCGGATCAATGAATACCTGACCTTCTTTATTCTTGACAATGCGCAATAAATCACGCTTGTCAATCACTTCATTGGACACAACTGATTTTCTTAAAGGGATTTTTCTTGTTTTTGCCATATCTGCCTCCCTTATTCTGCGGCTACTGCTTCACTTTCTTCCAGTTCTGCTTCTGCCAAAACTCCCTCAGTTGAGACTTCTTCTGCCACAAATGCTTCCGCATCTTGTGCAAAGCCTCCGAGTTCATTGGCTGCTTCCATTTCTTCGAACTCGCTGGCTGACTTGATGTCAATTCTAAAGCCAGTCAAATGAGCTGCCAGACGGACATTCTGACCGCGACGGCCGATAGCCAGAGAAAGTTTATTATCCGGTACCACAACCAAAGCTCGCTTATTATCTTCAGCATGGAAGATAACTTGGTCCACTTCTGCTGGTGCAATAGCATTGTAGATAAATTCAGCCGGATCTGCCACCCACTCGATAACGTCAATATTTTCTTCAGTCGGTATCATACGGCCACTTTTGGCATCATATTTAGCTGGATGGAACTTGCTGGTAATCTTCTTGATATTAGCGCCGCCTCGGCCGACGATGGTTCCGATAGCATCCACATTTGGATTATGGCTGCGCACCGCTACCTTGGTCCGGTCACCTGCTTCACGCGCCACGCTCATAATTTCCACGGTTCCGTCGTAAACTTCAGGAATTTCCTGCTCCATCAAGCGCTTGATCATTTCTGGATGACTACGGCTAACGAAAACATTGACACCACGAGGATTGTCTTCAACTTTGTAGACAAAGACTTCAATGCGGTCATGAGAGGCAAAAACCTCACCAGGAATCTGGTCTTGCTTAGACAGTTGCGCTTCGATACTGCCTAGATTGACATAGATAAAGCGATTGTCAAAGCGCTCCACTGTCCCTGACATGATTTCATTTTCATGTTCTTTGTAGGTGTTGTAAGTGATAGCACGAGTCTGCTTGCGCATCTTTTCCATGATGGTTTGCTTGGCAGATTGAGCTGCTACGCGACCAAACTCAGCTGGCGCTTCTTCAAACTTGATTTTGTCTCCCAGCTCATAGGCAGAGCTGATAGCCAAGGCATCCTTGAGGCTGATTTCCAAGCGACTGTCAAAGACCTCGTCCACAACTTCGCGGACAGTATAGACACGGAAATCACCTGTTTTTTCATTAAACTCAATAGCTGCGCTGTCTGCTTGACCATAGCGGCGACGATAAGCAGAGCGAAGGGATTCTGTCACTGCTTCGATAATATCTTCTTTTTTAATACCTTTGTCCTCTTCCAAAATACGGAAGGCCTCTAGCATTTCTTTACTCATCTTCATGTAACTTTTGCCGAAACAAAAGTATTCCTTTCTTCATTATATTGCGATTTGTTACTAAAATTTAACGGCCAATCTTGCTTTTGACACTAGACCATATGGAATTTCAACTTCTTTTTTGCGTATTTTGTCCATATATTCCATAAGCAAGACATCATCTTCAAATCCAAGTAAAGTTCCTTCAAAAACCTTGTTTTTATCCAGTGCTTTATAAAGGCTGACATGGATATAACTGCCGACTGCAGCTGCCACAGCTTCCTTGGTCTTGAGCGGGCGCTCCAAGCCTGGACTGGTCACCTCCAGAAAATACTGGTCAGGAAAAGGATCTGGCTTGATAGAGTCCAACAGAGGACTGATAATATCGGTCAAATCTGCTGTATCGTTGACCGTAATCCCCTCGGGCTTGTCTACAAAAACACTGAGAACATAGTCACCGCCCATCTTTCCATACTCAATATCCACCAATTCATAAGGTTCTTGGATGGCTGGCTCAATGACTTCTCTTACTAATTCAACAATCGTTGCGATAAGACTGCACCTCCTCACAGACAAGAGGCGAAGATATTTCCTCGCCTCTCTTTCATATTTACTAATTTCAGTATACCACAGCCTGCATAGAAAAGCAAGGGATATGCTTGATTTAAAAATTTCGCTTCTTATATCTCTTTGTAAAAATAGAAAAACACCGAAATTTGTGAACAATCCTTAAGTCTCACAAACCTGTCAGGACTGCTATCTATTCAAACTTCGCCTCAACTCGGTAGATGACCTGTCCCTTGCTGGAGAATTTCTTTTCATATTCTGTCAGGACATTGTCCTCAAAGTCACTGGCATGCAAATCCAACCACACGCCTTTTAACTTCATACCATACTGAGAAAAGCTAACTAAGCTGTACTCGAATAGACCACGGTTGTCTGTTTTGAAGTGGATTTCTCCATTTTCCGGCAGAATCTGCTTAAAGGTATCCAGAAAGGACTTGTAGGTCAGCCGGCGCTTCTCATGACGTTTCTTGGGCCATGGATCAGAGAAATTGAGATAAAGTTGGTCAATTTCCCCGTCTTCAAAGTAGTTGGTCAAATCTGAACCATCGACCCAAAGCAACTTGATATTGGGCACATCCGCTGCCAGCACTTTATCCAAGGCATAGCTGAGTACGGATTTTTGAATATCAATACCAATATAGTTGATTGTCGGATTGGCCTTGGCCATTCCAGTGATAAAGGCTCCCTTACCGCTGCCCACTTCGACATGAATAGAGTGGTCATTCCCAAAAATCTTCCGCCATTTCCCCTTAGCATCGGCTGGATTTAAGACCACATACTGCGGATTGGCCTCTAACAATTCTGTTGCGCCTTTGCGATTTCTTACTCTCATTTTACCTTTCCATACTTGGAACGGAAGTTGCGTAAGGCGTAAATCTCCCGGTTCACATTTTCTAAATCATTATTCTCGTAATACTTAGCAATTTGCATCAGGTAGGAATATTGCCCAAACCAATACATTTTATTGAAAACTGTTTGATTGTACTTGTAGCCATAGTAGGTCAGCCATTCTTGCCAGCCTGAATCCGGCACATAATGGCTCAGGATATGGGCTACATCCAGCATCCTATCGGTTAGCCGAACGGAATCCCAATCCACCAGATAAATCAAACCGCTGTCCGTTTCAATCCAATTGCTATGACGAACATCTCCGTGAACGATGGTCGCATAATCCTCCCGAAAGGCTGGCACTGTTTGGCGCAGTTCACGGATAACTGACTGCAGATATTGATTGTTCCTCAAAACTGCAGGTGCTTGATTTAGCCAAGCATTCAGCAAATCAATCGGAGTTTCCAAAGTATAGCCCAACTTTGTTAATTGTGTCATTAAGGGCCGCGAACGATGCAAACGCGTTAAAATATTGACCACTTGCTTTTTAGACATATCATTTGGTGTCAGGATCGTGCCCGCAAGCCACTCCTGCCCACTTATAACATTACCATCCGGTAAGCGGCGGCTCCATAAAAGCTGCGGTGCAATTTGTTCCCTGGCTAAGCCTGCTAAGATTGGGGTTGTATTCATCTTGACGAAAACGCGCCCCCCGTCTGGATAAGTCCCCATATAGGCCTTTCCACTCTTACCAGCTATTGGTGTCAGGGTTAGCTCATTATCAACCAAGTCCATGATTCCCCTCCGTAAAAAGTTTCCTATCTATTTTACTAGTTTTACCTCTTTTAGTCAACCAATCTATTTAATTTAAATGGCAAATATAAAAGATACAATAATACTGTGACTCCAAGGATTGGCAGTACAGCGGCTCTATCTTGGAAAAAGAACAAAGCCACTAGTGTTTCAAAAAGCAAGACACTATGTCCAACCGCTGTAATAATCTGCCTCGCTCCCTTAATCTTATCTTTTCTGTCAAGCGGGAAAAGCTGGGTGAGATACTGATAATCAAATGCTTCATAAAGAGCAAGCAACTGAAAGAGCAAGAGATAATTGAAGAGGACAACAAAAGCTGCAGCAATCCAAGACTGGCTGACAAAAATGATCGTTAGCAGAGCTAACAGCAGAAGTCGCAGGGTCAAAGGAAACAAGTCGCCATTGCGCAGATAGGAGCGCAAAAACATATTCTGCCATGTCTTGCTATGCTGTTTGCTCACGAGTCTTGTCAAACCATCCAGATACTCCCGACGCTTGACACTGTTCGAAATGCCCTTGACATTGGTAAAGAGAGCAAAGAAACGCAGGAGCTTCTGCTTGCGTCCCTCCTCAGCCGCAATCGCATACTGCCAATTGAGGCGATCCGCCATAAAAAAGCGGCCTCCCTTGCCTTGAAATAAAAACCATTTTAGCAGCAGCATAAGCAGGCAGTAGAGCCCAAAGCCCCAGATTGGTAAGCCCAGAGCCAGAAAAAGCGGAGCCAACAGCAACAACATTCCAGTCTGTAAGACTGCGTACAAAAGATAAGAGCGCCAAATCTGCTCCTTGATAAAATCAATCACTGCCTGCTCCTGCACTAGCAAAAAGAGCATATCTGGCTTTTCTAGATAGGTCGCAATACGCCCAAAAGGCAGGATAAAAAGCGATAGAACAACCAGACTGGCAATGATTGGTAAGTGATTCGTCGGAAAATGCCGCAATAGCTGACTATACTGAACACCTAAAAACCCCATAAAGACCAGCAGAAAAAGGACAAAATGATCATTAAGCACATAACGCAGGTATTTCAGACACTGCTGACGGAAATCCTGCTTGCGTTTAGCAAATACTTCTTTCATACCGCAGCCTCTTCCGTCAAGGCCAGATAGATGTCATTGAGACTAGCTTCTGGCATCTGAAATTGTCCTCGCAACTCAGCTAGATTGCCCTTGGCACGCACCTGTCCTTTATGCAAAATCACAAAGCTATCGCACATCTTCTCAGCTGAATCCAGAACGTGGGTACTCATGAGGATGGACTTGCCTTTTTTCTTTTCCTCCTCCAAGAGCTGGATAAGGTCTGCAATAGCTACGGGATCCAGACCCAAAAAAGGCTCATCCACGATAAAAAGACTAGGATCTACCACGAAAGCACAGATAATCATGACCTTCTGTTTCATCCCCTTGGAAAAATGCACCGGAAACCAGTCCAGCTTATCCTTGAGCCGGAAGATAGTTAACAGGCCTTCCACGCGCTCAAAAGCAGCTTCCTGCTCGATATCGTAAGCCATGGCCACCGTTTCAATATGCTCACGCAGGGTCAGCTCCTCATAGAGACTAGGCGTCTCAGGGATAAAACCGATCTTCTTGCGATAAGCACTGGGATTTTCCCGCAGCTGTAAGCCGTCAATCCGAATCTCTCCCTTATAGGGCGTTAGAAAGCCGATGATTTCATTGATCGTAGTAGACTTGCCGGCACCATTAAGACCAATCAGACCAACCAATTGACCGTCGCCAACCTCAAAACTGATATCTTTTAAGACAGGAATATTGATATAGCCTCCTGTAAGACCCTTGATTTCTAACATATTTTCTCCAAATTCTGGTATAATGTTCTTATATTTTAAATTATAACAAAAACTAGCGAATAGAGGTATCATTTATGGCTGATTGTATTTTTTGTAAAATTATTGCAGGGGAAATTCCAGCTTCTAAAGTCTATGAAGACGACCAAGTACTGGCCTTCCTAGATATTTCTCAGGTCACACCTGGCCATACTCTGGTTGTTCCCAAACAACATTTCCGAAACCTTCTGGAAATGGATGCAGATAGCATTAGTCAACTCTTCGCCCGTGTACCGGACATTGCCCGCAAAGTCATGAAGGTAACGAAAGCCAAGGGGATGAATATCCTTAATAACAACGAAGAAATCGCTGGTCAAACTGTCTTTCACACCCACGTCCATCTAGCTCCTCGCTATGAGGAGACGGATGGCCTGCAAATTAGCTTTGAAACTCACGAACCAGATTTTACAGCCTTGGCTGAATTAGCAGCGAAAATTGCCCAAGCTTAAGGAGGAACTATGAAACTTTCAAATATTCTCCTTTTTATCGGTTCCGCAGCAGCCAGCTATAAGCTGGTTGAAAACCGCCAAAAAATCCGAGAAGAAGTCACTGAAACATCGGATATCTTAGACAAGATCCAGGACAATCTAGCTAATATCCAACGCAACCTTGCCATCATCCAAGAACAAAGAGACAACTTAAAAGACATCACTCAGGATTTAAGCTACAAATACAAAGTCCTTGAAAACCAAGCGACGATTCAAATTGAACAAATAAAGGATTTATGGGAATCCTATCAATAAAAAACGGCTCTATAATTTCTGTAGTGGGTAAATCCACCGCAGGGATTATGGAGCCTATTTTGTTGTAGAAAAAAAGTCCCATAAGACCTATAATGAAAAGCAACGAAACCATCATTAGAAAGAATCTTATGGAACAATTAAATTTTATCACAAACCTACTCGAAATTAAAGACAAAAATATCATCATTCTAGATT
>NZ_CABPTS010000008.1:0-80827 GCF_902460385.1 Streptococcus sp. Marseille-P7376 | reverse complement strand
AATGATGGTTTCGTTGCTTTTCATTATAGGTCTTATGGGACTTTTTTTCTCTTGAACATACAATATAAGTGCACAATTTCACCATAAAATACTTCATAAGGAGTTTTCCAGTTGAGACACTTTCGTGATCTATTATTTAGTTTATCCTCCCACACCACGAGCACCATGTGAAAGCTTGTCGTCAAAGTGACCGCGATAGATGGCTCTATAAATCGTTTGATAACTAATAACAGATTTCCCATATTCTAGGCACAAACGGCCTTCTATTTCCTCAGGAGACCATTGGCAATCGAGAAAAAGGTGCTTGACTATTTTGCTTAGATTCGAGTCTAGATCCAGCTTTCTCTTTCGCCCACAATGTGATTTAGCAAGTTTATAAGCTGCTTGTGCTTTGTTGGGAGAATAGATATTTTCTTTCGTATGACGTTTCCATTCCCGACTAATGCTGGAAGGATGACGATGAAGTAATTTTCCGATTTGAGAAAAATTTTGACCTTGCGTACGGTAAATCAGAATACTTTCGCGCTCATCTATGGTAAAATGGTGGTAGCTCATAAGATTTCCTTTTGTAACTAGTTCGTTCAATTCTATTTTACTAGAAAATCTTATGAGTTTTTATTGTGCACTTATATTGTATATTCAAGACAACAAAATAGGCTCCATAATCCCTGCAGTGGAGTTACCCACTACAGAAATTATAGAGCCGGAGTTTTGGTCTATGAAGGTTACGCTTGAAATCTACTATGACATCTCTGGTATCAGATCTCCATCGCTTATAGGTATAGATGATATGCTTTTTAACATTAATATTAGAAAACAATATGACATATTATACAATAGGTATCTGTGAAATTGCAGAATATCAGATTTAGTATATTTTCTAGTTAATGCTCAACATATAAAAAAGAGAGAACCCAGGTTCTCTCTCAATGCTAAAATTGACCATTCACTTTAGTTGATAATAAGTTATTTTGCTTTATACGCTTCTATATCTGGGAGTTCAATCTTTAACAGGGATTGAGATTTCTATTAGATTATTAGCGTAAATAGTTCGGATTGCAGATGAGTCAATCATTTTGGAATCGATTTTTCTTTTTAAAAAGAATTCTCTAATTTTTTCAATTTCTTGTTCTCGTATAGCACGGTGTGTATTTGAAATCAGTATTTCATAGTGAAGAGGAGCTTGTGTGAAAACAACATCACTGTTTCCTGCTGAATAGACCTCTACTAGTGTCGCGTCTGTGCTTTCCAGCTGGCTTTTCACAAGTTCGGCGTGACTATTTGTTGTATTAATAAGCTTCATGCGATTTCCTCCTACATTGTATCTGCTAGTATTATAACATCTTTTTGGAAAATTGTGAACGATTCTCTTTAGGCTTTATGGATGCTTTTCCATTTTTCAATTCCCCATTTATGACTGCCACGTTTAACTTTTTTGATTGCTTCTTCGATTGGATACCAAGCTAGATTGTTGAAATCTTCAACAGGTTTTTGTATCGCAGTGAAGGAAATTGTTTCGTAGATGTAGGCTGGATTATAAAAATGGGTGTCTCTGTGTCGGGAATAGAAGTATTCATCTGCTTGGCCAAGATATTCTCCAATTTGAGCTGTGAAGCCCAGTTCTTCGATTAATTCTCGTTTGAGAGCTGTTAGGTGATCTTCGCCATCCTCAATTTTACCACCTGGAAGGAACCAAGCTCCATTCGGTGCCTGAACTAGAATAATTTTTTCTTTATTCTCATCGGGAATAACAGCATAGACTCCGTAACGGGTCACATATTCTACATTTTCTTCTTTTAATCCAAAGGTTGGGAGTGTCATGATTTTCCTCATTCTCTAGTAAGTTTACTATTATCATAAAGGACTGAAGAGCCTCTGTCAAGACTTTACTAGTATTTTTTTGATTTCTTGATAAGAAAATAGAGTGAAAGTTCCAGTAAAATCTATTTTGAAGTTTTCAAAGAGCAGTTAGATACTATTCTCTTATCTTGTTGGAAATATATTTGAAGTTACAAGATATTAATAATAAGAAAATTACCCCCAAATGACAAAAATTTTGTCTAGTAGTCGCTGCTTGTTATTTAAATTCAGATGGATGGACAAGCACAAAGTGTAGGCACTAGATTGACAAGAAACTTGTTTAGCATTAGGAATTATAGACTATTTTACATCTCAGACAATATGCAGGAGTTTAAAACGAATGCTGCAAAGGTGACGATTGGACTTTGCCTTTGTGTAAATAAGTAGTTTCCTAGAAATATTACATCTATTCTATATATAAAGAAACCCAACCTAGTTTAAATCCTAAGTTGGGTTTCTTTTCTTATATTTTATTGTTCGGTTTCATCTGTTGTCGGTTTGCTGGGTTCATCAGTAGGATTTTCAGTTTTCTTAGTTGATTTGATGAGGATCTTGCCGTTGCTGGTCATGATAGCTTTGAGTTCTTTTTCACTTGGATTTTCCAGATAGAAGTCAGTAATGGCGTCTTCAATATGATCCTGGATGGTGCGGCGCAGTGGGCGAGCACCCATTTTCGGATCGTAGCCCAGATCCACCAGTTTTTCCTTGACTTTTTCGGTGACTTCTAGATGAATGTCATTGCTAGCCAAGCGTTGATTGACATCATCCAGCATGAGATTGACGATTTGCAGCAGGTTGTCCTTACTGAGTGCCTTAAATTCGATAATGCCGTCAAAGCGGTTCATAAACTCAGGACTGAAGAAGTTGCCCAGTTCCCCCAGAACGGAGTTGGTTCGGCCTTCACGCGCTGCCCCAAAGCCAACACTGGCTTCAGCTTTACCAGTTCCGGCATTGGATGTCATGATAATAATCGTATCCTTAAAGCTGACAGTCCGACCTTGACCATCAGTCAGGCGGCCATCATCTAGCACCTGCAGGAACATGTGCATGACATCGGGATGTGCCTTTTCTACCTCATCCAGCAGAATGAGCGAATACGGGTTGCGGCGGACGCGTTCTGTCAGCTGGCCAGCTTCGTCATAACCGACGTAGCCCGGAGGTGCACCGACTAGTTTAGATACGCTGTGTTTTTCCATGTACTCACTCATATCAAAGCGAATCATGCTGTCAGCAGAGCCAAAGAGCTCGATAGCCAATTGCTTAGACAGCTCAGTCTTACCGACACCAGTTGGTCCAACAAAGAGGAAGCTGCCGATTGGGCGATTAGGACTTCCTAATCCGACCCGGTTGCGGCGGATGGCCTTGGCAATCTTATCCACGGCATCGTCTTGACCGATGACATGGGCTTTTAAGTCGCTGGCGAGATTGACTAGTTGAGACTGTTCTTTTTCTTTGAGATCGCCGACTGGAATATTGGTCTTTTGCTCTACGATGTGCTCAATCGTTTTCTCGCTGATAATCGGAGTATCCTTGTCTAGCACACTTGTTTGCTGGAGTTCCTTGTATTTGGCAATCTGGTCGCGGAAGTAAGCCGCTTTCTCGAAATCTTCGTCACGGGTTGCCTGAGCCTTGAGATTTTCGGCCTCAATCAGCCGCTGGTCAATAACCTTAGGATCAACAAAGTTGAGGGTCAGATTCATCTTAGAACCAGCCTCATCCAAGAGGTCAATAGCCTTGTCTGGCAGGAAGCGGTCTTGGATGTAGCGGTTGGAGAGAAGCGCAGCGGCTTCAATGGCCGCATCTGTATACTTGACGTGATGGTAATCTTCGTATTTTTTCTGAATCCCTTTGAGGATGGTAATGGTTTCCTCTACCGTCGGCTCGTCTACCTTGACGGGCTGCATCCGGCGCTCCAGTGCTGCGTCTTTCTCGATGATACGGTATTCATTGAGGGTAGTCGCTCCGACCATTTGGAGTTCTCCGCGAGCCAGCGCTGGTTTGAGGATGTTCCCAGCGTCCATATTGCCATCGCCAGCAGAGCCTGCTCCGACAATTTCATGGATTTCATCAATAAAGAGAATGACATCCTGACGAGAACGAATCTCATCAATGAGCTTCTGCATCCGTTCCTCGAATTGGCCACGGATACCAGTCCCCTGTACTAGGCTGACAACGTCTAGGCGAATGACTTCCTTGCCTTGGAGTTTATGAGGCACATCACCATCAACAATCTTCTGGGCAAGGCCTTCGACCACAGCTGTTTTTCCGACTCCGGGCTCTCCAATGAGGACAGGATTGTTCTTGGTGCGGCGGTTGAGGATTTCGATGACACGGACAATCTCTTCATCACGTCCGATAACAGGATCTATCTCGCCTCGGCGAGCTAACTCGGTCACGTTGATACCAAACTCTTCTAGAAGTCCTTTGGTTTTTTGCGGAGCTTGCTGACGTTGACCACCTCCACGGCTGGACCCACCATAACCACCGCCTCCATAACCTCCTCCTGATTGAGTTGGAGGGATATTTGGATTTGGCTCCTGAGGATGTTGGAAATTGCTGAGGCTGTTAAAGAAATCGTCAATAGGATCGATGTTTTGATTGTTTGTGTTATAAAGACCGCCGAGTAAAGAGTTGTTAGGGTCAGTTTTCATGATTTGGTAGCAGTTTTGACAGAGATCAATCTGCTGTTTATTTCCATTTACATTTGTATAGAGATGAATGGTTGATTCATTGATTTTACAGTTTTGACAAAGCATGTTCTACCTCTTTCTATAGGAAGCGAAATTGCCTATTTTTAAATGGTCAAAAATAGTCAAAGTTTTTATAATTTCATTATATCAGTATTTTAAAACATTGCAAGAATTAAGTATAAAATCCTACTGGAGACCGATGAATTTGCAAGAATTTTGGCGAAAAAATAAGAAAAAGATGCCCTTTTACTGGTATTTCAGTTTCTTTTTGTGGTAAAATAGGAAAGAACCAAGTAAATAGGAGAAATAAAATGGAATCACATTTAGTTAGAATCATCAATCGCTTGGAAGCTATGGCCAAAGATGGTGGAAATTTAAAACGTAATTTTGAGCGTGAAGGAGTTGTTGTCGCGGAAGTAGCTTACAGCTACGACGAAGAAAACGGTCCAGTCTTTACCCTGCGTGATGTTGCAGCGCGTGAGACCTACACTTTCGATAGCATCGACTTGATTGCAATGGAAATTTATGAATTATTGTACTAAAAAAGCAGAGACCTGCTTTTTTATTTTATCCTAAAAGATAGCTGGTTATTTTTATAAGTTTTTATAAGAAAAATGTATAAGTGCGACTGGGAGATTTTTGGTATAATGGATAAGATACTGAAAAAGAAATGAGAAAGTAATGACTAGAATTATTGATGGGAAAGCTTTAGCGGAAAAACTTCAAGCTAAATTAGCAGAAAAAACAGCGAAACTCAAAGAAGAAACAGGGCAGGTTCCTGGCTTGGTAGTTATTTTGGTTGGGGAAAATCCAGCCAGTCAAATCTACGTGCGTAATAAGGAGCGCTCGGCTTTAGCTGCTGGCTTTCGGAGTAAGGTAGATCGTCTACCGGAAGAGACCAGTCAAGAAGAGTTGTTGAGCTTGATTGAAACTTATAATCAAAATCCTGACTGGCATGGGATTTTAGTCCAACTGCCTTTACCTGATCAGATTGATGATGAAGCTGTGCTGCTGGCTATTGATCCAGACAAGGATGTTGATGGCTTCCATCCTCTTAATATGGGCAAACTATGGAGCGGCCATCCTGTTATGATTCCGGCTACTCCTGCAGGTATTATGGAGATGTTTCATGAATATGGCGTTGAACTGGAAGGTAAGCGAGTGGTCGTCATCGGGCGGAGTAATATTGTCGGTAAGCCCATGGCTCAGTTGCTTTTAGCTAAGAATGCGACGGTAACACTGACACATTCGAGGACCCACAATCTAGCTAAGACTGCTAAGCAGGCGGACATTTTAGTTGTGGCTATTGGACGAGGACATTTTGTAACTAAGGACTTTGTCAAGGAGGGGGCTGTTGTCATCGACGTCGGTATGAACCGAGATGAGAATGGCAAGCTGATTGGCGATGTTAAGTTTGATGAAGTAGCTGAAATAGCCAGTCTGATTACCCCTGTACCTGGAGGTGTTGGCCCGATGACTATTACTATGCTGATGGAGCAGACTTATCAAGCCTTTGTCAGAAGTTTAGAGAAATAGTAGCTGTTGAAGCAGTTTGTAAGAGATACAGGCTGCTTTTTGGATGGGAAAAATTGAGCAACAATGGATTTCGGTACAGAGAAGTATTTGGGGTTAGTAATGAGGGGCGATTATGTAGCATTAGCGGGTTTTGAGTATGAATTAGAACTTGATAGAGCAATCAACTGCCTTTTGTTATTTTTCAAAACATGGTATAATGAAGTATTAGGATTCTAGGAGGATGTGTCATGCGGTGTCCCAAATGTGGTGGAAGTAAGTCAAGTGTAGTTGATAGCCGACAGGCAGAAGATGGAAATACTATTCGTCGTCGTCGCGAGTGCGAAGAATGTCAGCACCGCTTTACGACCTATGAGCGTGTCGAAGAGAGAACCTTGGTAGTTGTCAAAAAAGATGGGACACGTGAACAGTTTTCGCGAGATAAAATTTTTAATGGCATTATTCGATCTGCTCAAAAACGCCCTGTTTCCAGCGATGAAATTGAAGCGATTGTAAATCGGATTGAACAAAAGGTCCGAAGCCAAAGTGATAATGAAATTCATAGCGAGTATATTGGTTCTCTCGTCATGGATGAGTTGGCAGAATTAGACGAAATCACATATGTACGTTTTGCCAGTGTTTATCGTAGTTTCAAGGATGTCGGCGAGCTGGAAAGTCTATTGAAGCAGATTACTAAGGGATCCAAAAAGAAAAAGGAAAAATAAATGAAACCAAACAGTCATTTTTCTTTCTTACGAAATAATCGGATTCATCAGGATGTGGGAAACTTTACTAGGCTATATTTGCCGATTGTTGGCAGAGATGCGGCGACCCTGTATTTCTATCTGCTTGCCTTTTGGGATAATGGGCAAAAGGATCATCTCTTTGGGCATATTCTCAATCATCTGGATTTTGGCATGGATGTTTTAGAAAGAGCTTTAGAGCGTCTAGCGGCTATGGAACTCCTAGCTCTTTATCAGAAGGACGATCATTATTACATTTGCCTTTCTGCCCCTCTAGCAGCGGATGATTTTTTTCAGCATAACGTCTATACGAAACTCTTGGAGAAAAAAATTGGCGAAGCAGCAACAGATGCCTTGAAACCTAGCAGGGCTGAGGGACAGAAGCTTGAAAAACCATTTGTGCAGGTCTTTGGTTTGGAAGCTGAGCGTCTTGATTTCTCTCGAAAAATGAAAGATTTTGATTTAGGAAATTTCAAACAGCGAATGGCTCAGGAAAATTTACGTTTTGCAGATGAAAAGGAAGATCTCTTAGAACTTTTTGCCATTGCCGAGCAAAAGAAATGGACCTGGTATGAAACTTATCTTTTGGCCAGAGAAACTGCTATTTCTCAGGTTATCTCGACCAAACGTATGCGACAGAAACTGAATCAAAAGCCAGTTGACGGTAAATTTAGTCAGCAGGAACAGTCCATCATTAGAGAAGCCAAACGTCAAACGTCGCTGATTTTTTTAGCCGAAATTAAGAAAACCCGTCAGGCAGCGATTACTCGGACTGAGCGAAAACTCTTACAAGATATGGCAGAACTAGGCCTTTTGGATGAAGTGATTAACCTCGTCCTACTTCTAACCTTTAACAAGGTTGATTCGGCCAATCTGAACGAAAAATACGCCTTAAAAGTGGCTAATGATTTTGCTTATCAAAAGGTGACTTCTGCTGAGGAAGCTGTTCTAAAAATTCGCGAGAGACACCAGCAAACTGTTGGTAACCAGGCTGAACCGAAGCGCAAGTCCAGCAATGTACCTGAATGGAGCAATCCTGATTATAAAAATGAAACTAGTCTAGAAAAACAAGCAGAGCTGGAAGAGCAGAAACGCAGACTATTAGCCAAATTGGAAGGAGGCGGTGAGTAAATGGAAAAAGTCGGACAGGCGATGCCTCACATGAATAAGGTTAGGCAGTTTGATTACCAAGAACTGGTCAAGCAAATTCTGGCAGATCCGGACATAGCTGCCTTTATTCAGCAAGAGCAGTTATCGCAGGCTGAAATCCAACGCAGTATTTCCAAATTTAACCAGTATATCACTGAGCGCAATCGTTTTTTGCTCAAGGATGAAGCCTATATTGCCAAGGGTTATAAACCCATTTTGATTAAAAATGAAGGCTATGCAGATGTGTCTTATGAGGAAACTCCTGAGTTGATTGAGCAGGAACGTCAGGAAGCTATTCGTGGTCGTCTAAATTTGATTAATCTGCCGGCCAGTCTTAAGGAAGCCAGTTTGGCTCAGGTTGACTTGGATGATATAGGCCGCTATCAAGCTTTTGAACTCTTGACTAATTTTGTAGCGGATTATCCAAACTACCAAAAGGCTATCTATCTTTATGGAGATTTTGGTGTTGGTAAAAGCTATATGATGGCGGCTCTGGCTCATGATTTGTCAGAAAAACGAGGCGTATCTACTACTCTGCTACACTATCCTAGCTTTGTTTTGGACGTCAAAAACGCCATTAGTTCTGGTCAAGTCAAAGAAAAAATTGACGATGTCAAAGTGGCTCAGGTCTTGATTCTGGATGATATTGGAGCTGAACAGTCCAGCCCTTGGATGCGGGATGAGATTCTGCAAGTTATTCTCCAGCATCGTATGCAGGAAAATCTGCCAACTTTCTTTACTTCTAATTTTAGTTTTGTTGATTTAGAACGACATTTTGCCACCGCGAGAAATGGGGATGAGACTTGGCAGGCCAAGCGGGTCATGGAACGAATTCGCTATCTGGCTCAGGAGGTTCGCCTAGAAGGAGAGAATCGTAGATGAATGAAACAATTGATTTAATGTTATCCCATACCTCTGTTCGTCGTTTTACAGAGGAGCAGATTTCAGATGAAGAGTTGAAAATGATTATCAATGCTGGACGGGCAGCTTCTAGTTGGAAAAATTTTCAATCTTATTCCATCATTGTGATACGCAGTCAGGAGAAAAAAGAGGCTCTTTTTGAGCTAGTGCCCCAGAAAGCTATCCTCCAGGCTTCAGCCTTTCTGCTTTTTGTCGGTGACCTTAATCGAGCAGAAAAAGGCGTTCGGTTACATACAGAAGATTTTTACTCAGAGGGCATAGAAAACCTTCTCATAACTTCTGTTGACGCAGCCTTGGCGGGTCAAAATACCCTTTTGGCTGCTGAGAGCATGGGCTATGGTGGTGTCATTATTGGTTTGGCTCGCTATGTTTCTAAAGAAATAGCAGAGCTGTTAAAGCTGCCAGATTACACCTATCCAGTCTTTGGCATGGCTTTGGGGAAACCCAATCAGAACCATGCGGTTAAACCGCGTCTGCCTTATGAAGCTGTTGTTTTTGAAGAAAGCTACCAAGAGCAGGGAAGCTCTGCCATTGAGGCCTATGACCGCGTTCAGGCTGATTATGCTGGAGAGAGAGCTCAGGATACCTGGAGTCAGCGTCTAGCGGCTCAATTTGGTCAAAAGCCTAATTTGGCCAGTCAGGATATCTTGAAAGAGAAGAAATTATTAAACTAGAATAAGAGAGGTAAGTAATGGCTTTACCAACTATTGCCATTGTCGGCCGTCCCAATGTCGGCAAGTCAACACTCTTCAACCGGATTGCTGGTGAGCGAATTTCCATCGTTGAAGATGTCGAAGGAGTCACCCGAGACCGGATTTATGCGACGGCAGATTGGCTTAATCGTAAGTTTAGTATCATTGATACGGGCGGAATTGACGATGTTGATGCGCCTTTTATGGAGCAAATCAAGCACCAAGCTGAGATTGCTATGGACGAGGCTGATGTCATTGTTTTTGTCGTGTCTGGTAAGGAAGGAATCACGGATGCGGACGAATATGTCGCTCGGATGCTTTACAAGACCCATAAGCCGGTCATTTTAGCGGTCAATAAGGTGGATAATCCCGAGATGCGCAATGAGATCTATGATTTCTATGCACTGGGCTTGGGCGATCCTTTCCCAGTCTCTTCTGTCCATGGGATTGGTACAGGAGATGTTCTGGACGCTATCGTCGAAAATCTTCCTCACGAGGAAGTGGTTGAAAATCCTGATATGATCAAGTTTAGCTTGATTGGCCGTCCCAATGTCGGTAAGTCTAGCTTGATCAATGCCATCTTGGGTGAAGACCGGGTCATTGCCAGTCCAGTGGCTGGTACTACGCGCGATGCTATTGATACGGTCTTTACAGACAGTGAAGGTCAGGAATTTACCATGATTGATACGGCGGGTATGCGTAAGTCAGGCAAGGTCTATGAAAATACAGAGAAATACTCTGTTATGCGAGCTATGCGAGCCATTGACCGTTCAGATGTTGTTCTGATGGTGCTTAATGCTGAAGAAGGAATCCGTGAGTACGACAAGCGAATCGCTGGCTTTGCCCACGAAGCTGGGAAAGGTCTAATTATTGTAGTCAACAAGTGGGATACGCTGGAAAAAGACAACCATACTATGAAAGACTGGGAAGAAGATATTCGTGATCAGTTCCAATACCTGTCTTATGCACCGATTATTTTTGTCTCTGCCCTGACCAAGCAGCGTCTCCATAAGCTGCCGGACATGATTAAGCAAATCAGTCAGAGTCAGAATACCCGTATTCCATCAGCGGTGCTCAATGATGTTATCATGGATGCCATCGCGATTAATCCGACACCGACTGACAAGGGCAAACGTCTCAAGATTTTCTATGCGACTCAGGTTGCGACCAAGCCGCCGACCTTTGTCATTTTTGTAAACGAAGAAGAACTAATGCACTTCTCTTACCTGCGTTTCTTGGAAAATCAAATCCGCAAAGCTTTTGTCTTTGAAGGAACCCCGATTCACTTGATTGCAAGGAAGCGGAAGTAGGAGCTTTAAGCGAATCAAGTCTGAGTTTTTTTAGGTGGGTTCTAGTTTCACCAGCTAGTAAATCCAGATAGGAACAAGTTATATCTAATTCAGTTGCTGCCAGTGATGAAATAAACCATTTTGAAGCTGAGGGATTTTTTAAAAGAGAAGCCTTTTAGGACGTATATAAAACCTACTTGGCTGCTTCCTCTCCTTATCGGAAAAGCCAGATTGAACTGTGTGAAAAAAGAACGAGTAGTACCAGTCTTTAAGTGGATATGTGCAATCTTATCAAGCTTGGTATCCGCTTCTACCAAAGTCTGAGGTGGAGTATCACATATCCAAAAAGTAAATGAGTGATTAGACATAGGCATTCTATACATAAAGAAAGCAAGTTGATGCTTGCTTTTTCTTATTGTGTTCAAAATATGGTATAATAAAAGGATAAACGTTAGGTGGTAATTATGGCTAAATTAATTCCTGGTAAAATTCGAACAGAAGGGATTGCGCTCTGTGACAGCAAAAAGGTTGAAATTCTTGAAGTCAAGGATTCCTTTTTGTACACGCGCGTGGATCAATACAATCTACGCTATAGTCTAGATGATGATGCAGTTTTCTGCTCCTGTGATTTTTTTCAAAAGAAGAAGTATTGTGTCCATCTGGCTGCCTTAGAATATTTTCTGAAAAATGATGCGGCTGGCAAAGACCTACTAGAAAAGATGGAAGAAAAGGAGTCATCCAGTCAGGAAACCCAGAAGTTAGTCTCTTTTGGCAGTCTTTTTTTGGATAAGATTTTGCCAGATAAATCCGGGCAGCAAATCTGCTATGAGCTATCGGCGACCGGTCAGGAAGATACTTACACAGGACAATTCTTATGGAGTCTGCGGATCAGTCGACTGCCAGATGAGCGTTCTTATGTGGTACGTGATATTTTGTCCTTTTTGAGAACCTTGGACAAGGGCGGCCATTATCAGATTGGAAAGAGTTATTATGAGCCCATCCGCATAGAGAATTTTGATGAGGCCAGTCAAGATTTGCTAGAATTCTTACGGGGCTTGGCAGCGGATTATAAGGGGCAGGATTCTTCGCTAGTCTTTCCCAATGCAGGGCGGCACCTCTATTTTCCAGCCAGTCTTTTTGAAGAAGGTGTGACTCGTTTGATGAATCTCATGTCATTTCGTTTGGAATATAGCTTCTATGATTATTCGGAGGTATTTTTTCAGGACTTGCATGAAGAGGCGGAGATTTATCAGTTTGAGGTGCAAGAGCGTGAAAACTATTTTGAGCTACTGATATCAGAAAAGAATTATAAGATGCTCTATGGGGGGCAATTTATCTTTCATAATCAGACATTCTATCAACTGACGGCTCAGCAGACGAAATTAATCAAGGCTTTACAGGAACTGCCGATTGAGCAGGAACGAGTAAAGCGCCTGCAATTTGATGTATCTGAGCAGTCCAAACTGGCAGTGAGTTTGGTCGAGTTTAAAAAGATTGGCCGTGTGACAGCACCTGAGCGTCTGCTCATTCATGACTTTACCGTGGATTTCGAATTTAATTTGGGGGCGGACAAGCAAGTATTACTGGATCTTGTTTTTGATTATGGCAGTCAGACCGTAACCAGTCGTGAGGAACTAAGAAACCTGCCTTTCGCTAGCAATTTTGAGCGAGAACAGCAGGTTTTTAAAGAAATGCTGGAGGCGGGTTTTGCAGATGAGTTTATCAGCCAGCGTCCGCCTTTGCGACCAGAAGAAATTTACCGTTTCTTCTCCGTTTTGATTCCGCGTTTTAGAGCACTGGGCAATGTCCACCTATCAGATAAGTTGCAAGCCTTGTCCTACACAGAACCTCCGAGAGTTTCCGTCGGTATGAACGGTGGTCTCTTGGATATTGGCTTTGATTTTACTGGTATTGATCAGTCTGAAGTGGATGATGTTCTAGATTCGCTGATGAGCCAAAAGGATTACTTTATCAGCAAGACGGGTCAGGTCTTGATTTTTGATGAGAATAGTAAGCGAATCAGCCAGACCTTGCAACAATTGCGAAGCAAACATTCTAAAAATGGGGTTATCCAAACGCATAGTCTGGCCGCCTACCAACTCTCTGAATTGTTCAAAGATCAGGAAAGAGTTGACTTGTCGGAGGATTTTCGCCAGCTGGCTTATGATTTGACCCACCCTGAGGATTTTCCTCTGCCTAAGCTGAAAGTTCAGGCTGAGCTTCGGGATTATCAGGAAACGGGTGTAAAATGGCTATCCATGCTGAATAAATATGGATTCGGCGGTATTCTAGCCGATGACATGGGCTTGGGGAAGACTCTTCAGACCATTTCTTTTCTGGCTGCTCATTTGATCAAGTCTAAGAAAGTCTTGATATTAGCACCATCTAGCCTGATTTACAACTGGAGTGATGAGTTTGCCAAATTTGCTCCGGACTTGGATGTAGCCGTTGTGTATGGGCTGAAAAATGTTCGAGATGCTGCGATTGCAGAAAATCATCAGATTACGATTACCAGCTATGCTTCTTTCAGACAAGATGTTGAAGAGTATCAGGGGCTTCATTTTGACTATTTGATATTGGACGAAGCACAGGTCATGAAAAATGACCAGAGCAAGATTGCTCAATATTTGAGAGCATTTGAGGTGGAGCGGACTTATGCCTTGTCTGGCACGCCGATTGAAAATCATCTCGGCGAGCTCTGGTCTATTTTCCAGATTGTCCTTCCGGGCTTGTTACCGGCCAAGAAAGCTTTTTTGAAGATGTCGGCAGAAACGGTTGCGCGCTATATCAAACCCTTTGTTATGAGGCGCAAGAAAGAAGAAGTTTTGCAGGAGCTTCCTGATTTGATTGAGGTTTCTTACCGTAACGAACTAGCAGACAGCCAGAAAACGATTTATCTAGCCTTACTCAAGCAAATGCAGGAGCGAATTCTCCATGCAACGGAGGAGGAAATCAATCGCAGCAAGATAGAGATTCTGTCAGGTCTTATGCGGCTCCGTCAAATTTGTGACACACCTAAGTTATTTATGGAGGATTACGATGGGGAAAGCGGTAAGCTGGAGAGTTTGCGTGAGCTGCTGGAGCAGATCCAAGACGGCAATCATCGTGTTCTGATATTTTCACAATTCCGTGGAATGTTGGATATCATCGAGGCCGAGCTGGATCAGATGGGGATGGAATCCTTCAAAATCACGGGCTCAACCCCTGCAAAAGATCGTCAGGAGATGACAACGGCTTTTAACCAAGGAGAACGGTCAGCCTTTCTGATCTCTCTCAAGGCCGGCGGTGTCGGTCTCAACCTGACTGGTGCAGATACCGTTATTTTGGTGGACCTCTGGTGGAATCCAGCGGTAGAAGCTCAGGCCATCGGCCGGGCCCATCGTATCGGACAGGAACGCAATGTCGAAGTTTATCGGCTGATTACGAGGGGAACCATTGAAGAAAAAATCCAGGAATTACAGGAGACTAAACGAAATCTGGTTTCAACTATTCTGGATGGGGCAGAAGCACGCTCTAGTCTTTCGCTGGAGGAAATTCGAGAAATTCTCGGAATTTCACCAGAATCGCTTGAAAAATAGTTTGAATAGTTTATAATAATGAAGAGTTGAAAGGAAAATCAATATGACTGATAAACAATTTCCTCTAGTTGCTGATGATGAAATCATGCTGACAGAGATGCCACACATGAATTTGTATGATGAATTGGACCTCATCAGCAATATTATTGGGGACTATACAGACCGTAACTATTTAGAGTGGGCGCCGATTGTTGATTCTAGCAAGCATGCACCAGCTGCTGCCAACCTAACTGTCAAAGGACCGGTTAAAAAACAGGCGAATTTTCAAGATTTTAAAAGACCAATTGATAAAAGTGCCCCAGCTATTCGCTATGCTGAGCAGGCGCGTGAAGAAGCTAGAGCTGATTTGAAAAAGAAACGCTCGGCTCCTTATTTGACCAGTGAAATTCCCAATAAGATTCGGAATAGGAAAGTTTCGGCTGTTGCTCATTCGACCACGGAGCAGCCAAAGCCGACTGCAACTTTCCAGAAAAATGCTGCGGGAGAGTTTGCTAAATTTGGAAATAAACTCAAACAAGAATCCTATATTTTAGCAGAGATTAAGCCTGCTTACAGACCTAAGACTCAAAAATTCAAGGAAGAATCTAAGAAAAATACCTATGATTTTTTGAAGAACAGTCAAGTCTATAAGCAAAGCAATCCTCAGGAAGAGCACAAGAAACATAGAATGGCTCAAGAATTGAACTTGACCAAATTAGATAAGGAGTAAAAGCTATCATGACGAAAACCTATTATTTTATCGGGATTAAGGGCTCTGGTATGAGCGCTTTAGCATTGATGCTGCACCAGATGGGCCATAAGGTTCAAGGAAGCGATGTTGATAAATATTATTTCACTCAGCGCGGTCTGGAGCAGGCTGGCATTTCCATCCTGCCTTTTGATGAAAAGAATGTCCAGCCAGACTATGAAATCATTGCTGGCAATGCCTTTCGTCCAGATAACAATGTAGAAATTGCTTACGCAGATGCTAACGGTATCGGCTACAAACGCTACCATGAATTTTTAGGTGGCTTTATGCGTGACTTTGTCAGCTTAGGAGTGGCTGGTGCCCACGGGAAGACCTCTACAACGGGTATTCTCTCCCATGTTCTGTCCAATATTACGGATACTAGCTATCTGATTGGAGATGGTACAGGTCGTGGATCGGCCAATGCTAAGTATTTTGTCTTTGAGTCAGACGAGTACGAGCGCCATTTCATGCCTTATCATCCAGAATATTCGATCATTACCAATATTGACTTTGACCATCCGGATTATTTTACTGGCTTGGAAGATGTCTTTAATGCGTTCAATGATTATGCCAAGCAAATCACTAAGGGGCTCTTTATCTATGGAGAAGATGAGCAGCTGCGTCGGATAACATCCAATGCACCGATTTACTATTATGGATTCCAGAAAGAGAGCAATGATTTTGTCGCGCATGATTTGTTGCGTTCGACTAGCGGTTCCATCTTTAAAGTTTCCTTCCGCGGGCAGGAACTGGGCGAATTCCAAATTCCGAGCTTTGGTCGTCACAATATCATGAATGCAACAGCTGTGATTGGGCTCCTTTATATTGCTGGCTTTGACTTGAATTTAGTTCGCGAGCATTTGAAATCCTTTGGCGGAGTCAAGCGTCGCTTTACAGAGAAGATTGTCAACGAAACAGTCATCATTGATGACTTTGCCCACCATCCGACAGAAATTATTGCGACTCTGGATGCAGCCCGTCAGAAGTATCCAAGCAAGGAAATCGTGGCAATCTTCCAGCCGCATACCTTCACTCGGACTATTGCTCTCTTGGACGAATTTGCAGAAGCCCTCAATCAGGCTGACGCGGTCTATCTAGCTCAGATTTATGGATCTGCGCGTGAGGTGGACAATGGCGATGTTAAGGTCGAGGATCTAGCTGAAAAGATTGTCAAGCGGGCCAAGGTCATTGATGTGGATAATGTTTCTCCGCTTCTTGACCACAGCAACGCAGTTTATGTCTTTATGGGAGCTGGTGACATCCAGACTTATGAATATTCCTTTGAGCGTCTCCTGTCTAATCTGGCTAACAATGTCCAATAGGCTGTAACTGTGGAAGTATACATCAAGATTAGGCAAGCCCAGTTGAGCGACTGGGAAGAAGTTGTTCATATTGAGAATTTGAATTTTTCTAAAGAAGGGGCAGCTAGTCCGGGAGCGCTGAAAGAGCGGATTCAACTGATTGCAGATACCTTTCTGATTGCAGAGCTCAATGGGCAAATAGTGGGTTATGTCGTTGGTCCTGTCCTTGTCTCGCGTCATCTAACTGATATCCTCTTTACCAGAGTGACAGCCAATCCTCCAACTGGTGGCTTTATTGCCATCCAAAGCCTGTCTGTCCATCCAGATTTTCAGCGTCAGGGTATGGGAACTTTGCTCTTGGCAGCCCTCAAGGAGGCGGCTGTTCAGCAAAACCGCCAGGGTATCAGCCTAATCTGTCATGATGAGTTTATCTCTTATTATGAGATGAATGGTTTTGTCGATGAAGGCATTTCCCAATCTTTCCACAGCGGAGCCCCTTGGTTTGATATGGTTTGGGACAATCCCGACTTTAAGGAGAGACAATGATTATCCGTCAAGCAAGTCTAGCAGACTTGGATGCGATTCATAGAATTGAACTGGAGAATTTCAGTCCAGAAGAAGCTATTAGTCGTGAGATATTGGCAAAGCATATTGAAACGATTTCCACGACATTTTTGGTTGCGGAAAAAAATGGCAAGATTCTGGGCTATTTAGAGGGACCCATTCGACCAGAACGACACTTGCATGATGTTTCTTTCACACTGGAGATAGAGGACTGCTATTCTATCGACGGCGGCTTTATCTCTCTTACCAGTCTGTCTATTTCGAAAGAAGCACAAGGCTTGGGTGTAGGAAGAGCCTTGCTGGAAGCTATGAAGGAAATTGCTATTGCAGATGAACGCCACGGCATCAATCTGACCTGCCATGATTATCTGACAGCTTATTATGAAAGACACGACTTCGTCAATGAAGGGCAGTCAAAGTCAACCTATGCCGATGAAATTTGGTATGATATGGTCTGGGATAATCCTCAGTCAAATTGTCACAAAGTGTAATCAAAATGTAACAATAAACAAGCCCTAAAATCCGAATAATATTGCATTTATCAAGGTTTTAAGATATAATATTAAGGATTATGAACAAGGAGGTCAAGTTTTTGACTGAAAATTCACAAGATAAAGAGAAAAATCTGAGTTTTAAGGAACAGATTTTAAATGAATTGGCGGAAGCTGGTGGGGAGGGACAGCCTTCGGACTTAGAACCAGCAGCTGACAATAAAGAAGCGATGCTCACCGAAAACATTGAATCCCTTCTTTCATCTGTTGAGGATTCTCATAAAGCTTTAGCGGAGGTTTCTGAAGAAACACCTGCAGCTGATAGTCTGGTAAACACAGAAACTTCGGAAGAGGAAAAAGCTGAAGATGGCCAAACCATGATACTGGAAAGCTTGATAGCTAATTTGGACACAGAAGCACAAGCTGCGGATGCTCAGGAAGTTAAAGTTGCCGAGCCTGAAACACGTGATGGTGAATCAATGACTTCTTCAAAGGTGCCAGTGTCTTATAAAGTTTCAGGAGAAGCAGCTCCTGAGCCTCAAGTAGAAGAAGAGCCAGCTCAAAAGATAAGCGAAAATCTATCTCGTGCCGATCGGGCAAGAAATACAAAGAAAAAGAAGCGTCAGAACAAGGTGGCACGGAATATTGTTCTAACTGTTCTACTTATCGTTCTGATAGGTGTTGGGGTTACAGGTTTTGTTGGCTACAACTATTTCTCTTCTGCTCTGAAACCGATTGATGCAAATTCTACGGAGTACGTTACAGTCGAAATTCCAGCTGGATCAAGCTCTAAAGAAATCGGTGAAATTCTTGAAAAGAATGGCCTGATTAAGAACGCTCAAGTTTTTAATCTTTATTCAAAAATCAGAAGTTACGGCAATTACCAATCTGGTTATTATAATCTACAAAAGAGCATGGACTTAGACTCTATTGCTAAGCAGCTACAAGAAGGTGGTACGGAAACGCCACAGCCACCAGTTCTTGGGAAAATTACCATTCCGGAAGGCTATACGCTTGAGCAGATTGCGGAGACGGTCACTGCCAATGCAGCTGCAACTTCAAAAAAGAATGCTAAGACACCATTTAGCAAGGAAGATTTCTTAAATAAAGTTCAAGATGAGGACTTTATTGCGAAAATGCTTGCCAAATATCCGCAACTCTTAGCAACTCTTCCTGGAAAGGACAGTGGGGTCAAGTACCGACTGGAAGGCTATCTCTTCCCA
The DNA here is from genome assembly GCF_902460385.1 of Streptococcus sp. Marseille-P7376. NCBI lineage: Bacteria > Bacillati > Bacillota > Bacilli > Lactobacillales > Streptococcaceae > Streptococcus > Streptococcus sp. Marseille-P7376. The sequence goes on along the minus strand of NZ_CABPTS010000008.1, from coordinate 62,084 downwards.
GCTACTTATGAATATGGGAAGGAAACCACAGTTGAGGAACTGATTGACCAAATGTTGGCTGCTATGAATACGAATTTGTCGCAGTATTACTCAACGATTGAGTCCAAAAACCTGACTGTCAATGAAGTATTAACTCTTGCTTCACTGGTTGAAAAAGAGGGTTCAACTGACCAGGATCGTAAAGATATTGCCAGTGTCTTTTATAATCGTTTGAACCAAGCAATGCCGCTTCAAAGTAATATTGCGCTCCTTTATGCTCAAGGAAAGCTTGGAAAAAAGACGACTCTCAAAGAAGATGCTGAGATTGATACCAATATTGATTCTCCATACAATGTTTATAAGAATCAAGGTCTGATGCCTGGACCGGTAGATAGCCCAAGCCTCTCCGCCTTAGAAGCTACAATTAACCCAAGTAAGACAGACTATCTTTACTTTGTAGCCAACGTGGAAACAGGTGTTGTCTACTTTGCAAACACATACGAAGAACATGCTAAGAATGTAGAAGAACATGTCAATAGCAAGCTAACCCAATAAAGCGACAGTTCTAACAAAATTATGTGGTTTTCCACATAATTTTGTTTTATTAAAAAATAAAATAAAAGAAAAGAGAAAAAATTATGGCTGAAAAAACGTATCCGATGACCCTTGCGGAAAAGGAAAAATTAGAAAAAGAATTAGAAGAATTAAAATTGGTCCGACGTCCAGAAGTGGTAGAGCGCATTAAAATTGCTCGTTCTTATGGAGATTTGTCAGAAAACAGTGAATACGAAGCAGCGAAAGATGAACAAGCCTTTGTGGAAGGTCAGATTTCCAGTCTTGAGACTAAAATTCGCTATGCTGTGATTGTAGATAGTGATGCAGTTGCCAAGGATGAAGTTGCTATCGGGAAAACAGTTACCATTCAAGAAGTCGGTGAAACAGAAGAAGAGGTTTATATCATTGTTGGTTCTGCTGGAGCAGATGCTTTTGCTGGTAAAGTTTCAAATGAAAGTCCAATTGGCCAAGCTCTGATTGGTAAGAAAACCGGTGACACTGCAACGGTTGAAACACCAGTTGGCAGCTATGATGTTAAAATCTTAAAAGTTGAAAAAACAGTCTAAATGAATTTGAAAATCTAAAAGCTGAACAATCAGCTTTTTTTGTTTTCGATTTGTTTAAGTCAGAATGTGTATGATGGAGCTCTAAGGGTAAAAAGAGATTTTCCGTAGGTTGATGAAGTGATTCTGTAGCCAAACGGTACGAGAGATTGAAATAGTCTAAGATATTTTTTAGCCCCGACCTTTATGCTTAGTAAGCGAAAACCAACCGACTATCATAAAACAGAAATGAAAGACGGCGACCTTGGGAAGTGTCAGGGAGGAATGAGAAAAATAGCATTTAAGTAGGGGAGTACGGCAAACTAAGCTAACTACATAATAAAAGATAAACGGAATGACTATAGGGTAGAAGTAGGGAAATTACAGATGGATATGTTATAATGAGAAAAGGAAAAATGAGGAGAGGATCATGCAAGAGCAAGCTATTTATGGCAAATACGGTGACTATTTGCCCAAAATACTAGAAGATATCAGTCAGCGTATCAAAGCTGAGAATAAAAAAATAAAGCAGGAAACGGGACATAAGCTGTTTGAGCATTTTAATGCTCGTGTCAAGGATGAGGCCAGCATGCTGGAAAAATGTAATCGTAAGAATCTGCCACCGACTCCTGAGTCTGCTCTCAAGAAAATTCGCGATGCGATTGGGATTCGGATTGTTTGTGGATTTATTGACGATATTTATCAGACGATTGACATCATTCGGGGGTTGGAGGGCTGCAAGATTATCCTTGAGAAGGACTACATCCTGTCGGCCAAACCAAATGGTTACCGCTCCTATCATTTGATTTTAGAAGTGGAAACGCCCTACGAAGACTGTTTGGGCAATCAGCCTGGCTCTTATTTTGTGGAAGTCCAGCTGCGGACCATTGCCATGGATTCTTGGGCTAGTCTGGAGCATCAGATGAAATACAAGCATGAAATTAAGGATACCAAGCGGATTGTTCGAGAGCTGAAGCGCTGTGCGGATGAGCTGGCTTCCTGTGATGTGACTATGCAGACCATTCGCAATCTGATCCGAGAAAGTGAGTAGAAAATATGAAAATTTTGTTAGCAGAAGATGAGGAGCAGCTTTCCCGTGTTTTACAAACAGCCATGATCCACGAAGGTTACGAGGTGGATGCGGCTTTTGATGGACAAAAAGCTGTTGACTTAGCTTTTGAAAATGCCTATGACTTGATGATTTTAGATATTATGATGCCGAAGAAAACGGGTCTGGAAGCCCTAAGAGAAATCCGTCAGTCAGGAAATACGAGTCATGTCATCATGCTGACGGCGATGTCAGAAATTGACGACAGGGTCACAGGCCTAGATGCGGGTGCAGATGATTATCTGACCAAACCTTTCTCCCTCAAGGAATTGTTAGCCCGTCTGCGGTCTATGTCGCGTCGTTTGGAGGCTTTCACCCCCAATCTTTTGCAGGTTGGTCGGACCAGTCTGGATGTCGGTGAGCATGAATTAGCCAGCTCAAATTCCATCCGTCTGGCTAGTAAGGAATCCAAAATGATGGAGTTTTTGATGCTAAACAGTGGCAAAAAACTGACAACAAAAGAAATTTTTCAGCATGTCTGGAAGGGCGAGCAAAGCGAGGACTTGGATGAAGGCTTTGTCTGGATCTATATCTCCTATCTCCGCCAAAAGCTCAAGGCCATCAATGCAGACCTGGCTATTTTAGGTGAGGAAAATGGCAGTTTTTGTTTAGTGCCAGTGGAAGGAGACAAGCATGTTTCGGAAACTTAGAGTTCGCTTTATCCTCATAGCATCAGTAGCTGTCACAGGCATCCTCTTTTTTCTGGTTGGGGCTCTTAACTCAGTCCGATTTCTTCAAACGACTGGAGAAATCCAAGCAGTATTGAATATCTTGTCAGATAATCAGGGTGAGTTTCCCAGTGTCCAGGCTACGGCTCAGGCTTTGGATAATGACCGCATTTCGATTGATACCATTTATCAGTACCGTTACTTTAGCGCTGTATTTAATGAAGATGGAACGGTCTATTCCTCGAATCTGAACAATATTTCTAACCTTTCTCAGGAGCAAGCTTTAAAATCTGCCAAATCAGTCGTCAAACAGCACCGAAAAAATGGGATTTTTACTATCGGTGGTCAGTATTACTCTTATCAAGTGACGCGGGATGCAAAGACCAAGCGCTACTTGGCTGTCGTACTGGACTCGACCAAATATCTTGAGGACCGCAATGACTTTCTGTGGGTTTCCATTCGTTCGGCTCTTTATAGCGTCATTTTCTTTATTGTCGTCATTTCCGTTGTGTCTAGTTGGGCCATTCGTCCCTATGTCAGGAATTATGAGAAGCAGAAGCGTTTTATCACCAATGCTGGTCATGAATTGAAAACGCCTCTGGCGATCATTTCGGCTAATACAGAGTTGCAGGAATTGATGACGGGAGAAAATGAGTGGACGGAAAGCACCAAGGATCAGGTCAATCGCCTCAGTAATCTAATCAACCAAATGGTCAGTCTGGCTCGTTTGGAGGAGCAACCGGATATGGCTTTGGTAGATGTGGACTTTTCCAGCCTTGTCCAAAAGGTAGCTCAAGATTTCAAATCTGTAGCTGAAAAAGCTGGGAAGGACTATCAAATCAGGGTTCAGGATGATATCCATGTCAAGGCAAGTCAGGATGAACTCTATGAATTAATCAGCATTTTGATTGACAATGCCTGCAAATATTGCGATGAGGACGGCCAGATTTTTGTGACCTTGACTAAGGCCAAGCGTAGAAAACGGGCACGCTTGATTATTTCCAATAGCTATGCTGATGGGAAAAATGTCGACTATAGTCGCTTTTTTGACCGTTTTTACCGCGAAGATGAATCCCATAATCATAAGCAGGCAGGCTACGGAATTGGCCTCTCCATGGCTGAAAGTCTGGTCAATCTTTTTAAAGGAAAAATCGCAGCCAGCTATAAAAAAGGCTTCATCAGCTTTACAATCCTGATTTAGCAGTTGAAATCAGCTTGCAGAAGGTCAGCTTGTATCGTCTTTCGGTTGCATCCCCTCGTTTTAAACTCAGAAAATACTGGGATACTCTTTTGCTTTTTAAAGATAAGACTCGGGGTAAAATGATTCTTAGAATGTTTTGTTTTCGAGATTGATTTGACGAAAATTTCAACAGTCTTCTCGTCTATTGCAGCATCCTGAAAGCAAATCGAAAAAGGTTAAGAAGATAAAAATCGCTCTTTTGTGTGAATTAGAAGAGCGATTTTTATTTGTTTATCTAGAACGTTGTTTCCCAGCGTTACGGTTGTTTTTCTTTTTAGTGCTATGGCTGATGGCCTGACTAGCTTTTGGTGTTACATCTTTTACTCGTCCTGAGTTTCTCATGGCTTTTGGAGGATTCTTTTTATACTCTTCAGCCACTTGTTTTCTAATCCGTGGGCGAATCAAGTAGTTGATCATGAATTGCTGAATAATTTGGATGAAACCGCCGACAACCCAATAGAGGGTTACAGCTGCTGGCGACATGAAGGAGAAGACAACAATCATAATCGGGCTCATATAAGAAGCGCGTTTCATCTGCTCTTTTTGTGCTTCGTCTTCTATACCATGAAGGGAGAGGACAGACTGAAGATAGTAGAGCACCCCAACAATGAGAGTCAAGACAATACTTGATTTTCCAAGGTCAATACCAAGAAATGTACTGTTTGCCACGCCTTCAGTGTACTGAGCAGCAAAGAAGAGGGCTGAGAAGAAAGGCATTTGAATGAGCAGAGGCAGGCAGCCGATACCGCCAAACATACTCAAGCCATTTTCTCGTTGAGCTGCCATCAATTCTTGCTGAGCCTGTAGCTTTTCTTCTTGCGTTTCAGCATTATTGACCCGTTCTTGGAGCGGCGCAAAGATAGGTTTGAAGTAGTTCATCTTTTCCGACTGAAGAGTAGCCTTCCAAGACTGGTAAATCCCGAGAGGGAGGATAATAATCCGCACAATCAGAGTGACAAGAATGACCCCCATCCCAAAGCCGAGATGCATATTATTGGCGAAGAACTTAATGGCTTCTCCCATAGGATGCCCCAACAGGTTCCAGATGATTCCAGATGGATTTCCGGCTTTGTCTCGTCCGACACATCCAGTCAATAAAAGGAGCAGGGACAAGCTCATTCCAGAGAATAAAATACGTTTAAATTTTTTCACGAGTTCATTTCCTTTGTTTCTAAAAAATAATACCTATCTATTCTACTGTTTTTTTGCAAAATATACAATAGTTCTGCAGACCTAATTTGCAATTTTAAAGTCGGTATAGGAATCAAAATTGGCCATGGTTACATCTAGATAGCTTACTTTAGAAAAAGGAGTCGGGCCTTTGCGGATTTCCTGAATGAATTTGGCCATGAGAGCAGATGTTTCGGCTTGGGCCAAAATTTCGACAGTGCCGTCATCGTTATTCCAGACACGACCGGTAATCCCGCCGATTTCTAGAGCTAAAGAATAGACTCCCCAGCGAAAACCGACACCTTGGACACGTCCTTGAGCAATCATTCTTACTTTTTGCATAGCTGCCTCCTTTTGTAACGGGCCAGAACTCAACCGTCAGCTTCTCCGTTTTCCCTAGCCTACTGAGCAGGTTGAGATTTTCTTTGCGGATAAGTCTGGAGGATGAGTCCAAAACCGCTAGATTGTGGTATAATGTACTTATGAATATTATAACCTCAAAAGCCAATAATGTGGTGAAAAAAGCTAAAAAACTGCATCAAAAAAAATATCGCGGACAATCTTATCTGATTGAGGGATGGCATCTTTTTGAGGAAGCACTTGCCAGTCAGGCGAGGATTCTTCGAATTTTTGCTTTGGCGGACTATGCGGAGCGTTTGGCGGAATTTTCTCAGACGATTTTTGTCAGTCCCGAGATTCTCAGTGATTTGGCAGACAGCAAGACCCCTCAGGGAATCGTCGCAGAATTAGCCTTTGAGGAGCAAAATATTCCTGAGAAGCTTGAGGGAGCCTATCTCTTTTTAGAGGATGTACAGGATCCTGGCAATGTCGGAACTATCATCCGAACAGCGGATGCGGCAGGCTATCAGGGGGTGTTCATTTCCAGTCGCTCTGCTGATATTTACAATCTAAAAACGCTGCGCTCCATGCAGGGTAGCCATTTCCATTTGCCGATTTATCGCGTGAGCAGAGGGGAAATGCTTGCTCTTGCGCGTAAAAATAAGCTGCAACTTCTGGCTTCGACTTTATCAGAAGATTCCGTTGACTATCAAAGAGTCGAAAAAAATGAGCATTTTGTCCTAGTCGTGGGCAATGAAGGTCAGGGAATCAGCCAAGAAATAACGGATGCGGCCGATGTTTTGGTTCATATTTCGATGAAAGGCCAAGCAGAGAGTCTAAATGTCGCTGTGGCAGCTGGAATTCTGATGTTTGCTTTAAGCTAGTTTTTAGAAATCTTTCTATAATGAAACTAAACGGAGGTGATGTTATGCCTTACAGAGAAGATGAAGAATTTATGGCTTATGTGGGGCATTTAATTGAAAAACCCAGTGTGCAGCGCCTGAAAGAGATTACTCATCATATCCATTCCAACCGACTTGAACATTCGATTAATGTCAGTTATACTAGTTATAAGATTGCTAAAAAATTTGGCTGGAATGCTCGTAGTACAGCACGAGGTGCTCTTCTTCATGACCTATTTTACTATGACTGGCGTGAAACCAAGTTTAAAAAGAGTCATGCCTGGGTGCATCCCCGTCTAGCAGTCCGTAATGCCCGCAAGATTACCAAGCTCAATCGAGTTGAGGAAGATATTATCATCAAGCACATGTGGGGGGCAACCATTGCTCCGCCGCGCTATAAGGAGTCTTATATTGTGACGATGGTGGATAAATATTGGGCAGTCAAGGAAGTGACTGCACCTTGGCGGCGTAAGATGGGCGGACGCAAAAAGTATCATCGTAAGATGTTGAGAAGTTAAAATGTGAAAAGGAGACATTATGAACAATACAGTTATTCAAGAAAACAGCGGACTTTCTAGTTTTTATTCTAAAGTCTATGGATTTGTCGGGCTGGGAATTGCTATCTCTGCCTTGGTATCAGGCTTAATGCTAACGACCTTTCAGATGGCCATGGTCGATATTTTGCTCAATTATCGTTGGATTTATTATGGGGCTATTTTCCTTGAGTTGGCCTTGGTTTGGTCAGCTTCTAGCATGGGCCTTCGCAATAGTCCGGCAGCCATGCCACTCTTTTTGAGTTATTCAGCCTTAAATGGCTTCACCATGAGTTTTATTGTGGCTCTCTATACAGGAGGAGTGGTCTTTAAAGCCTTTGCTGTTAGTGCGGCAGTTTTCATTGTTATGGCAGCAATGGGAATTGTTATCAAAAAAGATTTGTCTGGCATGGGACGTGCCATGATTGCTGGTTTGATTGGGATTTTGATTGCGAGTCTGGTCAATATTTTCCTTGGTAGCGAGATGGTGGACTATATCGTCAGTTATGTCAGTGTTGTGATTTTCTCTGGCTTGATTGCCTGGGACAATCAAAAAATTCGTTATGTTTATGAGCAAACTGGCGGTCAAGTTGGTCTGGGCTGGTCAATCTCCCTCGCTTTGAGCCTTTACCTCGACTTTATCAATCTCTTCCTCAGCATCCTTCGGATTTTCGGAAGAAATGATTAATGACATAAAAAATTAATCCATAACTGCACCTCTAAAGTTGGCTAAGTAAAATCTAACTTTAGGGGTGTTTTGGTATGAAATTTATGCCCATTGTTAACTTGTAGTAGGATATGTAGTGAAGAGAAGTTCTTGTAACTTCTTTTTCTCTGCTTTGTCATCATTTATGTTATAATATTCTCAGAAAAAGAGAAAGCAGAGATGTGTATGAAAATTCCATTTATCAGTCGTGAACGCTTGGCCGAGCTGACCGAGCAGTTTCCAACACCCTTTCATCTCTATGATGAGAAGGGGATCCGGGCGCGGGTGCGGGCTCTGCATCAAGCCTTTGCCTGGAATCCGGGATTTAAAGAATATTTTGCTGTCAAGGCGACACCGAATCCTGCTATTTTAAAAATCCTCAAGGAGGAAGGTTGCGGGGTGGACTGTGCCAGCTATGTAGAGCTGATGATGAGCCAAAAGTTGGGCTTTGCAGGTGATGAGATTATGTTTTCGTCCAATAATACGCCAGCCGATGAATTTCGCCTTGCGCGGGAGCTGGGGGCGACCATCAACCTAGATGCCTATGAGGATGTGGCTTTCTTGGAGGAAGTAGCTAGCATTCCCAAGGTGATTTCCTGTCGCTACAATCCCGGCGGTGTCTTTGAGCTGGGTACCAGCATTATGGATCATCCGGAGGAAGCTAAGTTTGGCATGACCAAGGCGCAGCTGATTCAGGCCTTTAAGGAACTCAAGGCGTTGGGAGCAGAGAAATTCGGTATCCATGCTCTCTTGGCCTCCAATACTGTCAGCAATGCCTACTATCCGGCACTGGCTCGTCAGCTTTTTGAGTTAGCGGTAGAGGTCGTAGAAGCGACCGGGGTTGAGCTAGATTTTATCAATCTGTCTGGGGGTGTCGGGGTCAACTACCAGCCTGAAGGTGAGGAAAATGATATTGCGGTCATCGGTCAGGGAGTTCACCAGGCTTACGAGGAAATCCTGACACCGGCTGGTCTGGGGCAGGTCAAGATTTTCACCGAGCTGGGACGTTTTATGCTGGCGCCTTTCGGTCTCTTGGTGACCAAGGTTACTCACAAAAAGCAGATCTATCGAACCTATCTGGGAGTGGATGCTTCTGCGGTTAATCTCCTTCGTCCTGCTATGTACGGAGCTTATCACCATATTACCAATATGGATCGGACAGAAGGACCGACAGAGATTGTCGATGTGGTCGGCAGTCTCTGTGAAAACAACGATAAATTTGCCATCCAGCGGGAGCTGCCTGTCAGCCGAATCGGCGATACACTGGTCATTCACGATACTGGTGCCCACGGCTTCTCCATGGGCTACCAATACAATGCCAAATTACGCTCTAGCGAGATTCTCCTAGAGGAAAATGGGCAGGCTCGCATGATTCGTCGGGCAGAGAGGCCAGAAGATTATTTCGCGACTCTCTATGGCTTTGATTTTGAAAAATAGAGATAATTTGGTATAATAAAGAGCAATGAAAAAATTGAAATAGGAGTTCGGATTATTATGAATACATTGTTAGCGATTGTATTGATTATGTTAGCTTTCTTTGGCGGGATTTTGCTTGGTATGTACCTGCTTCGCCGTCAGGTTGAAAAGGAATTTGCGGAAAATCCACGTCTCAATGTGGAAGCGGTGCGGACGCTGCTCAGTGCCAGCGGACAAAAGCCAAGCGAAGCGAGAGTACAGCAGGTTTACCGTCAAATCATTAACCAACAAAAGGCAGCACTTGCTAAAAATAAAAACAAAAAATAAAAACAAAAAATAAATTTTCCTCTCTTGGCTGTCTTAAAGCCGATAGGAAATTTCTATATAAAAAAATGGGGATTTGGGCTAAGCTTCCAATCCCTTGTTTTAGAAAGAAGACTTTATGGATAACCGACCGATTGGATTTTTAGACTCTGGGGTGGGCGGTCTGACTGTTGTCCGTGAACTGATGCGGCAGCTCCCCCATGAGGAAGTGGTTTATATAGGTGATTCGGCTCGAGCTCCTTATGGTCCTAGGCCGGCAGAGCAGATTCGGGCTTATACCTGGCAACTGGTCAACTTTCTCCTAACCAAAGATGTTAAGATGATTGTCATTGCCTGCAATACGGCGACAGCTGTTGTCTGGGAGGAAATCAAGGAAAAGCTGGATATTCCTGTCCTAGGTGTGATTTTGCCTGGAGCCAGCGCTGCAATTAAGTCAACTGTTGGTGGCAAGATCGGAGTCATCGGGACTCCTATGACGGTTCAGTCCGATATTTACCGAAAAAAGATTGAGGCTCTATCTCCTGAGATGCAGGTGCAGAGCTTGGCTTGTCCTAAGTTTGTACCGCTGGTGGAGTCCAATGAGCTCCAGTCCAGCCTGACCAAAAAGGTGGTTTATGAGACTCTGCATCCTCTGGCGGGCAAGGTTGATACTCTTGTCTTGGGCTGTACCCACTATCCTTTGCTCCGGCCGATTATTCAAAATATGATGGGGCCAAGCGTCAAGTTGATTGACAGCGGAGCTGAGTGTGTACGGGATATTTCTGTCCTGCTCAATTATTTCGAAATCAATCGTAGCCGCGAGAAGCACGAACTGAATCATCGTTTTTATACTACAGCCAGTGCTAAGAGATTTGCGGAAATCGCAGAAAACTGGCTGAATCTGAAAGTCAATGTGGAGCATGTGACCTTATGACAAAGAACATTTATGAATACAAAGATGCCTCTGACTGGTATGTGGCTGAATGGGGGAAAAGTGCCTCTTACAGTGAATTTGAGCGAGTGCCTGCAGAAGCTTCTGAGATTTTAGACCGCTTAGAGAGTATTTTGGCGGAAGAAGAACTAGGCCTGCCCTTAAATATCACGGTCATTCGCTACGGCTCAGCCTTTCGCTTTCTCACCTTCTTGCTGGATATTTTAAATCAAGAAACAGGCCGAAAGTTAGAATTGTTGCAGCGACAGGGAGCACTCCTCTTGGTTGAAGCAGGACAATTGCTCTATGTTCATCTGCCGCAAACTGGTGTAGATTTACAAGCCTTTCTGGGAGCAAAAGATATCAAGGATACCCTCTTGATTGCGACTCGCAATGAGGGCAAGACGGCGGAGTTCCGGAAGCTTTTTGGAAAGATGGGCTACAAGGTGGAAAATCTGAATGATTATCCTGATTTGCCAGAAGTGGCTGAAACAGGCATGACCTTTGAAGAAAATGCCCGTCTCAAGGCTGAAACGATTAGTCAATTGACTGGCAAAATGGTGTTGGCAGATGATTCAGGTCTGCAGGTGGATGTTTTGGGCGGCCTGCCAGGTGTTTGGTCGGCTCGCTTTGCTGGTGTTGGTGCGACAGATGATGAAAACAATATCAAGCTTCTGCACGAACTGGCTATGGTCTTTGACATTAAAGACCGCTCTGCTCATTTCCACACAACTCTGGTGGTGGCTAGTCCAGATAAGGAATCCTTAGTTGTCGAAGCGGATTGGTCGGGCTACATTGCCCATGAGCCCAAAGGTGAAGATGGCTTTGGCTATGATCCTTTGTTCTTAGTCGGAGAGACAGGAAAAACATCAGCTGAGCTGACGATCGAAGAGAAAAATGCCCAGTCTCATCGTGCGCAAGCGGTGCAAAAATTAGTGGAGGTATTTCCAGCATGGCAAAGCAAACAATCATAGTGATGAGTGATTCCCATGGGGATCGTGCCATTGTCGAAGAGATTAAAAATCGTTATTTAGGAAAAGTAGATGCTATTTTTCACGACGGGGACTCAGAGTTACCTTTTGAGGATGAAGTCTGGAAAGGGATTCATGTCGTGGCAGGCAATATGGACTTTTATCCTGGCTATCCAGAGCGACTGGTGACAGATTTGGATGGGACTATTATTGCCCAGACCCACGGTCATCTTTTCAATATCAACTTTAGCTTCCAAAAGCTGGATCTCTGGGCTCAGGAAGTAGGGGCAGATATCTGTCTATATGGGCATTTACACGTTCCAGATGCTTGGATGCAAGGGAAGACTCTCTTTCTTAATCCAGGCTCCATTAGCCAGCCTCGTGGCTCGATCAATGAACGTCTCTACGCTAAGGTAGAGATTGATGAGGATCGTTTTAAGGTTGATTTTTATACGCGAAATCATGAGCTTTACCCAAGCTTATCTAAGGAGTTTGCCCGATGATTGCTAAGGAATTTGAAGAATATCTTTTGAATTTGGAAGACACTTTTTTGACGCCAGAATCCAAACTGGCAGTGATGATTGATACCCACAATGTAGACCATGCGATTCTCTTACTGAGTCAGATGACCTACTCGCGGATTCCAGTGGTGACAGCGAAGAAAAAGTTTGTCGGAACTATTTCTCTGACAGATATCATGGCTTATCGGATGCAGCATGAGCTACCGGAGGAAGAGTTTATGTCAATGGATATTGTCCATATGACTCGAAAAGATGGTCTGACCGTTGAGCCAGATTACCAGATTTCAGATGTCCTGCGTAAGCTGGTAGATGAGTCTTTCTTGCCTGTTGTGGGTAGAAAACATCGCTTTTATGGGATTATTACCAGAAAATCGATTTTGAAAGCTGTGAATTCGCTGATGCATAATTTCACGAGTCAGTATGAGATTTCCAAAAAATGAAAGAACAAATCACCCCTTTTTTAGAGCAAAAAAATATCTCGGAAAATTCAAAACTAGCCTATTCCTACGATTTGGAGCAATTTGTCAATGAAATCCACAGCAAGGTGACGGAGACCAATTTGCGGATTTATCAAGCTTCCATCAAGGATTTTAAGGCGGCTGTCCAGAAGCGAAAGCTCTCAGCGGTTAATCAATTTCTCTATTATCTTTACGAGAACAAGATGATTGGAGAATTTCACCGCTTGACCTTGCCCAAGGTCGCGATTTCCAAGGAACTTGAAAGCGAGCTGATGGACTTGTCAGCTTTTTGGGAGACTTCTGCGGTTCCGCATGGCCGACTAATGGCGCTTCTGATTTTGGAAATGGGTCTCTTGCCAAGTGAAATCCTGCAGGTCAAGGTTGAGGATATTAATCTTGACTTTCAGGTTTTGCGGATTGAGAAGGCTGGGCAGAAGCGGATAATAAAAATCCCTGAAAGTCTGACGGATGAGTTAGGTGACTATTTGACAGGGACTTATTTATTTGAAAAGAATGGCAAGTCCTATTCACGCCAATGGGGCTTTCGCCAGCTGGAAGCTTTCTTGATTGAGCAAGGGCAGGCCAGCTTGTCAGCCCAAAGCCTGCGGGAGCAGTTTATTTTGCGCCAGCGGGAAAAAGGTGTCGGCATCTACGACATTGCTCGTGATCTGGGCTTGAAGACAGTGATTACATTAGAAAAATACAGATAAGAATGGATATCAAGTTAAAAGATTTTGAGGGACCGCTGGACTTGTTGCTGCACCTCGTATCCAAATATCAGATGGATATTTACGATGTGCCCATTACCGAGGTCATCGAGCAATATCTGGCTTATGTGTGTACTCTGCAGGCCATGCGGCTGGAAGTGACGGGAGAATACATGGTTATGGCCAGTCAGCTCATGCTGATCAAGAGTCGTAAGCTCTTGCCTAAAGTGGTAGATCAGGTGGATTTGGAGGACGATCTGGAGCAGGACTTGCTGAGTCAGATTGAGGAATATCGGAAGTTCAAGCTGTTGGGCCAGAAAATGTCCCTTCAGCATGATGACCGGGCTCTTTATTATTCCAAGCCCAAGCTGGAGCTGGTTTATGAAGACGCTGAGCTCCTACACGACAAGTCAACCATTGATCTTTTCTTGGCTTTTTCCAAGGTGATGACCAAAAAGCAGGAGGAGTTTTCAAAGAGCCACACGACCATTGTGCGTGACGAGTATAAGATCGAGGACATGATGGAAGTAGTGCGCCAGCGCTGTCGGACTCAAAAACGCCTTGCCCTGCAGGATATTTTTGCAGAAACCAAAGACATGAATGAAGTGATTACGCTCTTTTTAGCAACCCTGGAGTTGGTCAAGGTGCAGGAAGTGCAGGTTATTCAGGAGGAAAACTTTGGAAATATTTATTTAGTAGGAAGAAAGAATGAGTAAATTAGCAGAGATTGAAGCCCTGCTTTTTGTGGCGGGGGAAGATGGTCTCAAAGTTCATCAGCTATCAGAAATCCTCTCCTTACCGCCGACTGGTGTCATCCAGAGTTTAGAAAAATTGGCGGAGAACTATCAAGCAAATCCCGACTCCAGTTTGACCTTGCTGGAAACGTCAAAGATTTATAAGTTGGTTACCAAGCCTGAATTTGCTGAGATTTTACGGGAATATTCGCGGGCACCGATTAACCAGAGCTTATCCCGAGCTGCACTGGAAACCTTGTCGATCATTGCTTACAAGCAACCCATTACAAGGGTGGAGATTGATGATATTCGCGGAGTTAATTCCAGCGGGGCGATTTCGAAGTTACTAGCCTTTGAGCTGATTCGGGAAGATGGCAAGAAGGAAGTCATTGGCCGCCCCAATCTCTATGTGACGACGGATTATTTTTTGGACTATATGGGCATCAATCATTTGGACGAATTGCCTATTGTGGATGAAGAGGAGCTCATTGCTGAGGAAAGTCAACTTTTCGGAGAGTAACAAGTTCATCCTATAAGGGACCTTTTTTGAATACTACCAAGCTTTGAGGGAGGCACTGCTTTCCCTATTTGCCATTTTTCCAGCTGTTAAGGTTGTGAAAATGGTCTTTGTATCTTGTGAAAGGACAATATCGATGAGAATCAATAAATACATTGCCCATGCGGGAATTGCCAGCCGGAGAAAGGCTGAGGAACTGATCAAGCAGGGGCTGGTGACCGTGAATGGTCAGGTGGTGCGTGAGCTAGCGACTACCATCAAGTCGGGGGACCGAGTAGAAGTGGAAGGCCAGCCTATCTACAATGAAGAAAAGGTCTACTACCTGCTCAACAAACCGCGCGGGGTGATTTCCAGCGTAACCGATGACAAGGGGCGCAAAACAGTCGTTGATTTACTGCCGCAGGTCAAGGAGCGGATTTATCCTGTTGGCCGACTGGACTGGGATACTTCTGGCGCCTTGATTTTGACCAATGATGGTGATTTCACGGATGAAATGATTCACCCGCGAAATGAAATTGACAAGGTCTATGTGGCACGTGTCAAGGGTGTGGCCAATAAGGAAATTCTGCGTCCGCTGACCCACGGTCTGGTCATTGAGGGTAAGAAAACCAAGCCAGCTGTTTATGAGATTCTGAAAGTCGATCCAGTGAAGAATCGTTCGGTTGTTCAGTTGACCATCCACGAAGGACGCAATCATCAGGTCAAGAAGATGTTTGAAGCAGTGGGGCTTCCAGTGGACAAGCTCTCACGGACTCAGTTTGGACATCTGGATTTAACTGGGCTCAAGCCGGGTGAAGCACGTCGATTGAGTAAAAAGGAAGTCAGCCAGTTGCATCACTTGGCTGTGACTAAGACTAAGAAAAAATGATTAAGAAAATATTGATAGCGCCGGTTCGTTTTTACCAGCGCTTTATTTCCCCTGCCTTTCCGCCTTCCTGCCGTTTTCGGCCAACCTGTTCCAATTACATGATTGAAGCAATCGAAAAACACGGAGCCAAGGGGATACTGATGGGCTTGGCAAGAATTGGCCGCTGTCATCCCTGGTCCGAGGAAGGGGACGATCCAGTCCCAGACCATTTTAGTCTTCGGCGAAATGACTCTAAAACAGACTTAGAACGGAAATAGCCTTGTTTCCGTTTTTTGCTAGAGAATAAAGTCCAGCCTTAGCAATTACTATCAGCTTTTTAATATTTTTGTTATAATGTTTTTTATGAGAGTTGTTTCAGGGAAGTACGGGGGCAGACCCCTCAAAACATTAGATGGAAAGACAACGCGACCTACGACAGATAAGGTCAAGGGTGCGATTTTTAATATGATTGGTCCCTATTTTGATGGCGGCCGGGTGCTGGATCTGTATGCAGGCAGCGGCAGTCTGGGGATTGAGGCGGTATCTCGTGGCATGGATTCCGCTGTTTTGGTTGAAAAAGATCGGCGGGCACAAGCTATCGTGGCAGAAAATATTGCCATGACCAAGGAAGCAGCGCGTTTTGAGCTGCTCAAGATGGAGTCGAGTCGAGCCTTGGAGCAGTTGACTGGCCAGTTTGATCTGGTTCTGCTGGATCCGCCCTATGCCAAGGAGCAGATTATCTCAGATATTGAGAAAATAGCGGAGCACAAGCTCTTGAGCGAGGATATTATGGTTGTTTGTGAGACGGACAAGTCGGTTGATTTGCCAGAAGAAATCGCAGACTTGGGTATCTGGAAGCAAAAAATATATGGAATTTCAAAGGTGACGGTCTATGTCAGATAAAATCGGACTCTTTACAGGGTCATTTGATCCCATTACCAACGGACATGTGGATTTGATTGAGCGAGCTAGTCGGCTGTTTGATAGCTTGTATGTGGGAATCTTCTATAATCCTCACAAAGAAGGATTTTTTAACATCCATGCGAAAAAAAGAATGGTTCTAGCGGCTTTAGCACATTTGGAAAATGTGGAAGTCATCACTTCGCATGATGAATTGGCGGTCGATGTGGCAAAAAGGCTGGGTGTGACCGCTCTTGTCCGAGGTCTACGCAATGGTCAAGACTTGGACTATGAAGCTAGTCTGCATTTTTTTAATAAGGAATTGGCACCTGATTTGGAGACCGTTTTTCTGTTGAGTCAGCCAGCCTATCAATATATCAGTTCTTCACGAATGCGGGAATTGATTACTTTTCAGCAGGATCTTTCTGCCTATGTGCCAGCAAGTGTAATTGAGGAGTTAGAGAAAAAAGATGAATAATGATATGACAAATCCGAAAACGATGACGAAGGAAAATAAATACGGCTTAAAATTAGCCGGCTGTGCGGGAGTGACGACTATTCTCGTTCTTGTGCTCTTCCTTTTTTCTTTTATTGTTCCTTTGCCCTATTATATTGAGGTACCTGGGGGAGCAGAAGACATTCGGCAGGTCCTGACTGTGGACGGCAAAGAGGATCAGGCGGCAGGTTCCTACAATTTTGTGACGGTTGGGATCCAGCATGCGACCTTTGCTCATCTGGTCTACGCTTGGCTGACGCCTTTTACGGATATTTATTCAGCTCAGGATATGACGGGGGGCTCAAGCGATGAGGAATATCTGCGGATTAATCAATTTTTTATGGAAACTTCGCAGAATATGGCCAAATACCAAGGTCTTAAAGCCGCAGGAAAAGACATCAAGATGAACTATCTGGGTGTCTATGTTCTGAAAGTAGCTCAGAATTCGACCTTCAAAGGGATTTTGAACATTGCGGATACGGTGACGGGAGTCAATGACAAGACTTTTGAAAGCTCGGAAGATTTGGTCAAATATGTGAATTCTCAGGCCTTGGGCGATAGTGTCAAGGTGACCTATGAGGAAGATGGAGAAACTAAGACAGCGACGGGGAAAATCATCAAGCTGGAAAATGGCAAAAATGGAATTGGCATTAGTTTAATTGACCGCACGGAAGTCAACAGCAGTGTTCCGATTGAATTTTCGACCGAAGGCATTGGTGGTCCCAGTGCTGGCCTTATGTTTAGCCTAGCCATTTATACTCAGCTGGCCAATCCCGACCTGCGAGACGGCCGAGTGATTGCGGGAACGGGCAGCATTGACAGAGAAGGTAAGGTCGGTGATATTGGTGGGATTGACAAAAAAGTAGTGTCTGCTGCCAAGGCTGGGTCGACCATCTTCTTTGCCCCAGATAATCTTGTCAGCGAAGAAGAAAAAAAGGCTAATCCCAAAGCTAAGACAAACTATGAAACGGCGCTTGAAGCAGCCAAGGAAATCAAAACGGATATGAAAATTGTGCCGGTCAAAACCCTTCAGGACGCAATTGATTATCTAGAAAAAACCAAAAAATCTTAGTCTAGGCTAAGATTTTTGCATTTTAGGTATTGACTAGGGATTTGCTTTCTAAAAAGATTGGAAGATTTTATTAAATCGCCTGACTTTTTACAGAAAAATCTTTTTCTAGTGAAAAAATATAAATTCCCCTTGTTTTGTGATAAAATAATATGAAGTAAGATAGATAAGTGACAAAGGATAGGTATGCGTAAAGAGATTTCCCCTGAGTTGTATAATTACAATAAATTTCCTGGCCCAGAATTTAAGCAAATGGGCAGCAAGATAATTGCAGAAAAATTTGAGTTTGAATTGGTAGAGAATTACAAAGAGGCCTTTGATTTGACGGCCTTTCACCAACGCTTTTCAGAAATTCTTAACAAGTTTGATTATATTGTTGGTGACTGGGGCAATGAACAGTTGCGGCTACGTGGCTTTTATCGTGATGAGAAAGCCAAGGAGAATGCCGAGAAAATCAGCCGTTTGGAAGACTATCTGCTAGAGTATTGTAATTATGGCTGCGCCTATTTTGTTTTGGAAAATGCTCAGCCAAGACGGGCTGCCTTTGACAAAAAATCCCATCACAAGAGAAAATCGGACAGCAAGAGACATCCAGAAGTTTCTAAAGAACATGGGTCTAAAAAAGGCAGGGACAATCAGCAAAAAAATCGTCAGAAGTCAACCAAGAACAGACAACATAAACAAGGCAAACAGGCAAAACAGACAGTAACTAACCAGTCTCAGCGCCATTTTGTTATTCGCCAGAATAAAGGAGAAAAATGAAACCATCTATTTATAGCTTAACGCGTCAAGAAATGATTGAATGGGCTGAGGCTCAAGGGGAAAAGAAATTCCGTGCCACCCAGATTTGGGAGTGGCTCTATCGCAAGCGTGTCCAGTCATTTGAAGAGATGACCAATCTATCCAAGGACTTGATTGCCAAGCTAAATGATCAATTTGTCGTCAATCCGCTTAAACAGCGCATTGTTCAGGAGTCGGCTGACGGTACGGTCAAGTACCTCTTTGAGCTGCCGGATGGTATGCTGATTGAGACGGTACTCATGCGCCAGCACTATGGACTTTCTGTCTGTGTGACCACCCAAGTTGGCTGCAATATCGGTTGCACCTTCTGTGCTTCCGGCTTGATTAAAAAACAACGCGACCTCAATAATGGTGAGATTGTTGCTCAGATTATGCTGGTTCAAAAGTATTTTGACGAGCGTGGTCAGGATGAGCGAGTCAGTCACATCGTGGTTATGGGAATCGGTGAGCCTTTCGATAACTATAAGAATGTACTGAAGTTTGTACGGACGGTCAATGATGATAAGGGTCTGGCTATCGGTGCCCGCCATATCACGGTTTCGACTTCAGGGCTGGCTCATAAGATTCGTGACTTTGCCAATGAAGGTGTGCAGGTCAATCTAGCTGTCTCCCTCCATGCCCCGAATAATGATCTGCGGACTAGCATCATGCGGATTAACCGGTCCTTCCCTATCGAAAAGCTTTTTGCAGCTATCGAATACTATATTGAGACGACGAATCGCCGGGTGACCTTTGAGTACATCATGCTCAATGAAGTCAATGACGGGGTAGAGCAGGCTAAGGAACTGGCTGAGCTGCTCAAGAACATTAAGAAGCTGTCTTATGTCAATCTCATTCCTTACAACCCCGTTAGCGAGCACGACCAATACAGTCGCAGTCCCAAAGAGCGCGTGATGGCCTTCTACGATACCCTCAAGAAAAACGGAGTCAACTGTGTGGTGCGTCAGGAGCACGGTACAGATATTGATGCAGCCTGTGGTCAGTTGCGCTCCAATACGATGAAGCGTGACCGTGAGAAAGCTCTTGTTGAAAATGTTCAGCCTTAAAAATTATCTGACTTCAGACGGTGAGTTGACAGCTCAGGGACGGAGATTACTGATAGGAGGGTGCGGGCTCTATTTCTTGATGCTCTGCCTCATGTGCTTCCTGCCACAAACGCCAGAGCCAGGAATGGAGACACCGGGCATCCAGTACTTTGGTCGAGTAGTGGTTCTGCTGATTCCTTTTAACTCTTTTGTCAATCTCGGAGAGATTACTTCTTGGTTGCAGTTGGTCAAGGTCTTTGTCCAAAATCTAGCCAATATCTTTCTGCTGTCGCCATTGATTTTTCAGCTCCTATGGCTATTTCCTCAGTTGCGGAGCACAAAGAGAATTGTTTGGCTCAGTTTTGCTATGAGCCTGGCCATTGAAATGACTCAGATCTTGCTGGATCTTCTCATCAACGCCAACCGAGTCTTTGAGATTGATGATCTCTGGACCAACACTTTAGGTGGCTATCTAGCTTGGCGGACTTTTCAACTCTGTCAGAAGTTTTTGAAAAATCGTCAAGACGACGCTTTCAACTTAAATTAGGGAGACGAAGGTTCGGATTTAGGGAGAGTTTTTGTAAAAATTTATTCTTTTTTCGTTTTTCTCTTGACAAAAGATTTTCGAAGCTTTATAATTTTAGTTAATCATCAGAAAAGTAATAATTTTTTCTACTTTCAGGGAGCCTGTGGTTGGTGGAAACAGGCGGCGGAAGATTATGAAGTGGGCTGATGGAAAAAATGAATTTGAAACAATAAAAATTTGGTGAGCACACCTTACAGTGCGACTTGTTGTTAGACAAGACAGAGATATGGAGGTAGTCTGTACTTTTCTCCATAATTGAGGTGGCACCGCGATTTTACGCCCTCACGCAGAGTTTTTTCTGTGTGTGGGTTTTTGTTTTGCTTGAAAATAAAGAAAAGAGGAAATTAAGATGACAGAAACTAAAGGATATTTTGGACAATTCGGCGGCTCTTTTGTACCGGAGCCGATCCAAGCCTTGCTGGATGAATTAGAAGCGACTTTTGAGAAGTATAAGGATGACCCAGAATTTTTAAATGAATACCGACATTATTTGGCGGATTATTCAGGCCGGGAGACTCCGCTCTACTTTGCCGAAAGCCTGACTCAGCACCTGGGCGGAGCTAAGATTTATCTGAAGCGGGAAGATCTCAATCATCTGGGCTCCCATAAGCTCAATAATGTTTTGGGGCAGATTCTTTTAGCTAAGCGCATGGGTAAGACCCGGGTAATCGCTGAAACTGGAGCTGGTCAGCATGGTGTGGCAACTGCGGCAGCCGCAGCGAAGTTTGGTATGAAGTGCGATGTTTACATGGGTGCAGAGGATGTAGAACGCCAGCGCCTTAATGTTTTCCGCATGGAAATGATGGGTGCGACTGTTCACGCTGTGGAAACAGGAACCAAAACACTCAAGGATGCAGTGGATGCAGCTTTTGGGGCTTGGATGAGTGATTTAGAAGCCTTCTATGTTTTGGGTTCGGCTGTCGGTCCTCACCCATATCCGACCATTGTCCATGAGTTCCAAAAGGTGATTAGTGAAGAATCTCGCCGGCAGATTTTGGACAAGGAAGGCCGGTTGCCGGACTATGTTATTGCCTGCGTAGGTGGTGGTTCCAATGCTATCGGTGCCTTCTCCCAGTATGTGGCGGATGAAGAAGTCAAGTTGGTTGGTGTTGAAGCGGCTGGACGCGGCCTAGATACCGACCAACATGCAGCAACTATGAGCAAGGGAAGTGTCGGAGTAGTGGACGGTATGAAGACTTACGCTGTCTTTGCTGAAGATGGGCAGGTGGCACCAGTTTACTCCATTTCGGCCGGCTTGGACTATCCTGGAGTTGGTCCCGAACATGCTTTCTTTAAAGATTCTGGTCGAGTAGAATACGTAGCTGCGACAGATGATGAAGCTGTGGATGCCTTGCTTCTCTTGACACAGAAGGAAGGAATATTGCCAGCAATCGAAAGTTCTCACGCCATTGCTGAAGCTATCAAGCGAGCTCCGCAACTGTCATCTGACCAAATCATCATTATCAATGTATCTGGTCGAGGAGACAAGGATGTGGCAGCCATTGCCGACTATCTAGAAAAACGAAAATAATATACCTAGCAGAAGAGTAGTAACGTCCATCCTTTCAGAGAGTCTGTGGTTGCTGGGCAGACCAAATCTATGGTCAATATAGGAGATATGCAGTGATTTTACTAATTGATAATTATGATTCTTTTACCTATAATTTAGCTCAGTATATCAGCCATTTCGCGGAAGTCAGGGTTTTGCGAAATGATGATGCTGGCCTTTATCAAGTGGCAGAAGAGGCAGATGCTTTGGTTCTGTCCCCGGGTCCAGGCTGGCCCGCAGATGCAGGACGGATGGAGGAGCTTATCCGTGATTTTGCTGGTAAGAAACCGATTTTAGGTATTTGTCTGGGGCATCAGGCGATTGCAGAAGTATTTGGTGGAAAGCTAGGATTGGCTCCAAAGGTCATGCACGGCAAGCAAAGTATTCTGCACTTTGAAGCAAGTTCTCCTCTCTATCAGGGGATTGAAGATGGTCAGCCGGTCATGCGTTACCATTCAATATTGATTGAGGAGATGCCAGAGAACTTTGAAGTGACAGCGCGGGCAATTGATGATAATTCGATTATGGCTATCCAGCACAAGAGCCTGCCCATTTATGGATTTCAGTATCATCCTGAAAGTATTGGTACGCCGGATGGTCTGTCGTCTATCAAGAATTTCATTGACTTAGTAAAATAGCCATAACTTATAGCAAATAATCATCCCCACACCGATTAAAAGACAGGGCACAAAAGCTAACCTGTCTTTTGTCTTTTTAAAGCAGAAGCAGGCGAGGCCAGAGAAAGAGGCAATTTGGATGAGGATGAGAATTTCTGTCAGGCTGAAAATAGCTGCGCAGGAAGCGAGAAATAGAAAGTCGCCAGCTCCAATACGAAGATTATAAAAGAAGGCTAGAAATCCTAGGGTTAAAAAGAAGAGCATGAGCAGATTGATACCCGCTGTCGCCATCAGCAAGAACTGAAAAATCAGCCAGATTAGGAGAGGGTATTCTTGCTCGCGCTGATCGTAGATGGCTAAGGTCAAGCCCATAGTGAGCAGTAAGAGCTGGGCTAGCGAAAGATAGCCTAAACTCCAGCTTAGAAAAAGCAAGCCCAGCACTAATTCAAAAGCAGCATACCAGACAGGAAGACGAATCTTGCAGAAACGACAGCGAAAGCCATTAAGAAGCTGAGAAAGGATTGGAATCAAATCCCGTGCTTTGAGTATCTGCTTGCAGTTGTCACAGTGACTGCTTGGAGAGATGATGGACTGTGCAGGGAAGCGGTCAATGACCAAGCCTAAGAATGAAGCTAAAATCGTTCCGACCAGAAAAAAGTATAGATGTATCATACTTGTTTATTCGTGATTTTGAGCAGAAAAATTTTGAAATTTTACAACTTTTCTAATAAAGTAAAATTTTGAGTTTTAAGACTTGACTTTCTTATTTAGAAGCATTATAATTAAAACATAATCAATAAAGATTAGAATAATTACAAATAAAAAGAGAGGTATCATTATGACTCAAGTAAAATATGGCGCTGCAGCAGATGTAGCAACTTTCACTAACCAAAATTCTTTACCAAAAACGAAAGCAGTTCTCAATCAAGTAGTAGCAGACCTTTATACAGCTCGCATCGCTCTTCACCAAGTTCACTGGTATATGCGTGGCGCAGGCTTCATGGTATGGCATCCAAAAATGGACGAATATATGGACACGGTAGATGTGACCTTGGATGAAGTCAGCGAACGCTTGATTACTCTGGGTGGCAAGCCCTATTCAACTCTGACAGAGTTTATCCAACACAGCAAGATCGAAGAAAAAGCGGGCGAATTCAGCAAGAATGTAGAAGAAAGCTTGGCGCGCGTGATTGAAATCTTCCGTTATCTGACAGATCTTTACCAAGAAGCGATGGATGTGACAGATGAAGAAGGCGATGATGTGACCAATGATATCTTCGTTGGTGCCAAGGCAGATCTTGAAAAGACCATCTGGATGTTGACAGCTGAAATCGGTCAAGCACCAGGTTTATAAAATGAAATTCAAAAAGAGGCAAAAAATTTGCCTCTTTTGTTTTTCTTAAGGATTATTTAAGCTTACTCCCTTATACTAATAGTATCAGATGAAGACCTCCTAACTTTGTTTGATAGAACTCCTAAACTTTTCTTTTTCATAATAATCTCCCGAAAAGGCAGCCTCCGAGGCTGTCTTTTCTGTTTTGCCATCTTGAAAACTTTAGCAAAATTTGATAAAATATAGCTCATGAAAACACTCTACGATGTGCAGCAATTTCTTAAAAATTTCGGAATCATTATTTATATGGGCAAGCGTCTTTATGATATTGAGATGATGAAAATTGAGTTGGAGAGGATTTACGATGCCGGTCTGATGGATAAGCTTGATTATCTGGAGGCTGAGGCTGTCCTGCGTAGAGAGCATCAAACAGAGTTGAAATATTTAGAAAATAAAGGGAGAAACTAGAATGGGAATTTGGATTTTATGGGCAATTTTGTTGGGGATGTTGGCTTGGATGGGTTTCAATTATTTTCGTATTCGTCGTGCAGCTAAGATAGTAGATAATAGTGAGTTTGAAGGCTTGATTCGTCAGGGACAGTTGATTGACTTGCGTGACCCATCGGATTTTCACCGCAAGCATATCTTAGGCGCGCGCAACATCCCGTCTCAACAGCTGAAGTCCAGTATCAATGCACTTCGCAAAGACAAACCAGTTCTTATTTATGAGAATAGCCGAGGACAGCTGGTGACCAATGCAGCGATTTACTTGAAAAAGCAAGGTTTTAATGAAATTTATATCCTGTCTTACGGCCTGGATTCTTGGAATGGCAAGGTAAAATCAAGCTGATAGAGTATAAAGGGTTATTATCGTATACATAAAACTTAAGTTTTATATCAAAATGAACTAATATTAATTTTAAGGAGTATTTATAAGATGCAAGAAAAGAAAAAATCCTCTCTTGTTTTAGGTATCTTGTCCATTGTTTTGGGCTTGTTGATTCCATTAGTGGGTCTTATTTTAGGTATTATTGGTCTGGGTTTGGTCAATTCACACCAAAAAGAGACTCAATTGGATTATAAAACAGAAAAAAATCTTAACATCATCGGCATTGTGATTTCTATCGTCAACTGGATTGCAGGAATTATTTTGACCGTGAATGGATTAATGTAATGAATGATAATAAAAAGGCTTGTGATAAGCCTTTTTATTTTTACCAAGTTTGCTCTAAGTATATTTTTATAATCTCTAGCTCGGAAGCCCTCAGTGGCCGATATTCTCCTTCTGCTAGGTTCGGATCCAGCTGAAAATCACCAAAATGTGTGCGTTTGAGATAGGTGACCTTGACACCAACTGCCAGAAACATCTTTTTGATTTGATGAAACTTACCCTCAGAGATGGTAACCGAGGCTGTGGAGTGATTGGGGCTAGTCGTGTGAATCTGAAGCTGGGCTGGCTTGCATTGAGTTCCGTCCAGAAAGACAATGCCTTGCTGGAAAGTGGCTGTAGCTGCTTGGGCAAGAGGACCGTTGACTTCGACATAGTAGGTCTTTTTGATATGGTATTGCGGGTGCAGAAGCTGAAAACCTAGTGGCCCGTTATCCGTAATCAGGAGCAGGCCGCGTGTGTCACGATCTAGACGGCCGACAGAGTAGAGCTGGTCGTTAAAATCTTCTGGTGTAATCAGATCCAGAACGGTTGTCTTATCTGCATCAGAATTGGCAGTGACAGCACCGGCAGGTTTGTTCATCAGAAAATATCGGTGAGCCGGCTGGCTTAAGGAACGGCCCGCTAGACTAACGGACTGGAGTCCGCTATCGACATTTTGACTAAGAGAGCGAGCAGGCTGACCGTCAATTATAATCTGCCTCAGTCGAAGTTTCTGTTTCATTTCTTTTCGGCTAACCTTAGCTTGAGCTAAGAATTTATCAAGGCGCATGAGTTTTCCTTTCAAAGGTTTGGACGTTTTGCAATTTAGAGAATGGTGAAAGGTCACAGAGCAAGAAAGCGAGGTTTTAGCGTAAATCTAATTCTCGATTTTCTTCTTTTATCATACTCTTTCAGAAGCAAAAATGCAAAAAGAACTGCAGTTTACGATTTTCTTATGAAAACATTTACACTTGGTTGGCTCGTGTTTTTTGGAAAAAACTGTGTTATAATTTTTAGTTGGAAATAAATAATAAGATTTAGAGGAAAAAATGACAAAATTTAGAGAAGATATTCGCAATATCGCTATTATCGCTCACGTTGACCATGGGAAAACAACCTTAGTCGATGAGTTGCTGAAGCAATCTCATACGCTGGATGAGCGTAAAGAGCTGCAAGAGCGGGCAATGGACTCAAACGATATCGAAAAGGAGCGCGGTATTACCATCTTGGCTAAAAATACAGCCGTGGCTTACGAAGGTACTCGTATCAATATCATGGACACGCCAGGGCACGCGGACTTTGGTGGAGAAGTAGAGCGGATTATGAAGATGGTGGACGGAGTTGTTCTGGTTGTGGACGCCTACGAAGGAACCATGCCTCAGACCCGCTTTGTTTTGAAAAAAGCCTTGGAGCAAGACCTTGTCCCAATCGTAGTGGTGAATAAAATCGACAAGCCGTCTGCTCGTCCAGCAGAAGTAGTGGATGAAGTATTGGAACTCTTTATTGAGCTTGGAGCGGATGATGACCAGCTGGACTTCCCAGTGGTTTATGCTTCCGCTATCAATGGAACTTCATCTATGTCAGATGATCCAGCAGACCAAGAGCACACCATGGCACCGATTTTCGATACGATTATTGAGCATATCCCAGCGCCAGTGGACAATTCTGACGAGCCATTCCAATTCCAAGTCTCTCTTTTGGACTACAATGACTTCGTCGGCCGTATCGGTATTGGACGTGTTTTCCGTGGTACTGTTAAGGTGGGTGACCAAGTAACCCTCTCTAAACTTGATGGTACAACCAAGAACTTCCGTGTCACAAAACTCTTTGGTTTCTTTGGCTTGGAGCGTCGTGAAATCCAAGAAGCAAAAGCAGGTGATTTGATTGCCGTTTCTGGTATGGAAGATATCTTTGTCGGTGAAACCATTACACCGACAGACGCAGTAGAAGCTCTGCCAATCCTACATATTGATGAGCCTACTCTGCAGATGACTTTCTTGGTCAACAACTCACCATTTGCCGGCCGTGAAGGAAAATGGGTGACTTCTCGTAAAGTGGAAGAGCGTCTGCAGGCTGAACTGCAAACAGATGTATCGCTACGTGTTGAGCCAACTGATTCACCAGACAAGTGGATCGTTTCAGGTCGTGGTGAGTTGCACTTGTCAATCCTGATTGAAACAATGCGTCGGGAAGGTTATGAGCTGCAAGTATCTCGTCCAGAAGTTATCGTGAAAGAAATCGACGGTGTCAAATGTGAGCCATTCGAGCGCGTCCAAATCGATACACCTGAAGAATATCAAGGCTCGGTCATCCAAAGCCTTTCTGAGCGCAAGGGTGAAATGCTGGATATGGTGGCTACTGGAAACGGTCAGACTCGATTGGTCTTCTTGGTTCCAGCTCGTGGCTTGATTGGGTACTCAACTGAGTTCTTGTCTATGACTCGTGGTTATGGAATCATGAACCACACCTTTGATCAATACCTACCACTCATCCCAGGTGAAATCGGTGGCCGTCATCGCGGTGCCCTGGTATCTATTGATGCTGGTAAGGCAACGACCTACTCTATTATGTCTATCGAAGAGCGTGGAACCATCTTTGTCAATCCAGGTACAGAAGTGTATGAGGGAATGATTATCGGTGAGAACTCACGCGAAAACGATTTGACAGTAAATATCACCAAAGCCAAGCAGATGACCAACGTTCGTTCTGCCACCAAGGATCAGACGGCAGTCATCAAGACACCGCGCATTTTGACCTTGGAAGAATCTTTGGAATTTTTGAATGACGATGAGTATATGGAAGTAACGCCAGAGTCCATCCGTCTGCGCAAGCAAATTTTGAACAAACAAGAACGTGAAAAAGCTAATAAAAACAAGAAAAAACAAGCGGCAGAATAAGCGATCTAAGCTATCTGGCGGCAGAAAGGAGTAGCATGGTTTACTTTATCATTGGAATTTTGATCCTGCTTTTCTATGTATTTGCCGTTCCGGCTAGTATTAAAGGAACGCTGAATATCTTGACAATTGTGCTTTTGCTGGTTGCCTTGATTATCTTGTTTGCTTTAGGACTCTTTCAGATTTTTAAATTGCCTTCAGAATTTTTTGTAGGAATCTTCCTGATGATTCTGACTGTGTGGGCGCTGAGAGATATTGAGCGCTTAAAGCCTAAAGTCAGACGGCGAGATTTCGTGGACGAAAATCATTATGAATAGAATAACTGCCCAGCTTTGATGAGTTGGGCAGTTTTCATTTCCAGCACTTTGTCAAGCTGTCCAAAGCGTACTGATATGTGTCACAGTGTTCTTATTGGAATAATGAGTTATTGTGAGATAAATCAAAAATTTGGCTGTCAATATCACAATTATTGACTAAAGCGGCAATGCTTTGTTACAAAAGTTAAATCTTCTTAACAGCTAAAAATAAAAAACTGTTTCGGCTTTTTTATTTTCGCAAAAAAAGGTAAAATAGAATGAAGTATGAATGAAGAGGTCTATGATGAAAAATATTTCAAAATTTGCCAATAAGAAAGTCTTGGTGTTGGGTTTGGCCAAATCTGGGGAGTCAGCTGCTCGTCTTTTAGATAAACTGGGGGCGATTGTGACGGTCAATGATGGGAAACCCTTTGAGGAAAATCCAGCAGCCCAATCTTTGCTCGAAGAAGGAATTAAGGTCGTGACAGGTGGTCATCCTTTGGAACTGCTGGATGAAGATTTTGAGTGGATGGTAAAAAATCCAGGCATTCCTTACAATAATCCTATGGTCATAAGAGCTTTGGAAAAGAAGATTCCCGTTATTACCGAAGTGGAGCTGGCTTATCTGATTTCAGATGCGCCGATTATCGGGATTACTGGCTCAAATGGAAAAACCACCACCACGACCATGATTGCGGAAGTGCTAACAGCAGGCGGACAAAATGGTCTTTTGTCAGGAAATATCGGATTTCCAGCTAGTCAAGTCGCTCAAGATGCGGGTGAAACAGATACTCTGGTTATGGAACTTTCTTCCTTCCAATTAATGGGAATCGAAGCTTTCCATCCGGAAATAGCGGTGATTACAAATCTGATGCCGACACATCTTGACTATCACGGCTCTTTTGAAGATTATGTGGCAGCCAAGTGGAATATCCAAAAAAATATGACCGCTTCTGACTATGTCATTTTGAATTTCAATCAAGATTTGGCTAAAGAATTGGCTAAGAAAACGGCAGCCCAGGTGATTCCTTTTTCAACTCAAGAACAAGTCGATGGAGCCTACTTGGACGGCGATGTGCTGACCTTCCGTGGGGAAGCCATTATGAAAGCTTCTGAACTAGGCGTGCCTGGCAGTCACAATGTAGAAAATGCTCTAGCAACCATTGCTGTCGCCAAACTGCGTGGGGTTGACAATCAAGTGATTAAAGAAACTCTAGCTCATTTTGGTGGTGTCAAGCATCGTCTCCAGTATGTGGGTGAAATCAATCAAGTCAAATTTTACAATGACAGTAAATCAACTAATATCTTAGCGACACAAAAAGCTTTATCAGGTTTTGACAATAGCAAGGTTATTTTGATTGCTGGTGGTCTGGATCGAGGCAATGAATTTGATGAATTGGTGCCAGATATCAAAGGCTTGAAAAAAATGGTGATTTTAGGGGAATCGGCTGCGCGTGTCAAGCGGGCTGCGGATCAGGCAGAAGTGAGCTATCTGGACGCTTCAGATGTCAGAGATGCTACTCGCAAAGCCTTTTCTGTGGCGGAGACTGGGGATATTGTCCTTCTCAGTCCAGCCAATGCCAGCTGGGATATGTATAAGAATTTTGAAGTGCGGGGCGATGAATTCCTTGCAGTATTTAAAGAATTAAAGGGATAAAATGAAAAAAATAGTATTTACAGGCGGAGGGACAGTTGGCCATGTGACCCTCAATCTTTTGCTGATGCCTAAATTTATCGAGGAGGGCTGGGAAGTCCATTATATCGGTGACCGCCATGGGATTGAGTACAAGGAAATTCAGAAATTAGGTCTACCTGTTGTTTTCCATTCGATTGCAACTGGCAAGCTCCGTCGCTATTTTTCATGGCAGAATCTTTGGGATGTTTTTAAAGTGGCAGGCGGGATTCTCCAGTCGCTGGGCATCATGTTGAGAATACGTCCAAAAGCCCTGTTTTCAAAAGGAGGCTTTGTGTCTGTTCCGCCGGTGATTGCGGCGAAAGTGACGGGCGTTCCAGTCTTCATTCATGAGTCTGATTTGTCGCTTGGCTTGGCTAATAAAATCGGTTATAAATGTGCAAGAAAAATGTACTCAACTTTTGATCAAGAACATTCTCTGACAAAAATTGAACATGTAGGGGCTGTGACAAAAGTTCGGGGAACAAAAACCGAGGAGCCGAGAGAACTGATCGATATTCGTCAGCATTTCAATGAGAACCTACCAACGATCCTTTTTATTGGCGGATCGGCTGGTGCTAAAGCTTTCAATAATTTTGTAGACAAAAATAAAAATTATTTGCTTACTAAGTACAATCTCATCAATCTGACGGGAGATAGTCGCTTAGATGAACTTTCTACTGGTTTATATCGTGTTTCTTATGTGACGGATTTATATCAACCACTGATGGATTTGGCAGACGTAGTGGTGACACGAGGAGGTTCAAATACTATTTTTGAGTTACTTGCTATGAAGAAGCTACAGGTCATTGTACCTCTAGGACTTGGTGCGAGCAGAGGCGATCAGATTGAAAATGCCGACTATTTCGTAAAGAAAGGCTACGCAATGAAGATAAATGAAGAAAACCTAAATAGAGTGAATCTTCAAGTAGCTGTTAATGACTTGTTGAGAGAAAAAGAACATTATTATCAAAGAATGGAAAACTCTCATGAAATCAAGTCTGTAGATGAATTTTATGCAATTTTGAAAAATGACATCAACAAAGGGAAAAAATGACAAAACGGAAACAAGATGATCAGCAAGAAGCTAGAAAAAGTCTTTCTGAATGGCAGAGAAGAAATAAGGAATATCTTGAAAAGAAGGCTCAAGAAGAAGCAGAAAGGCAGAAGCAATTAGAACAAGAACAAGCTTTAGCTGAAGAAAAAGATCAACAAAATGAATCGGATATTACTGATGATTCTGAGGATCAAGAAATCGAAAATGATTCTGCAGATGAAACTTCTAATCTGAATGAGGAAGCAGATGCTGCAGGTGAAGAAAACGATGGATTTGAGTTAGATGAAGGGGAAGAACTTAGCAAAAAAGAGCTCAAAAGATTGGTCAAACTTGAAGGAGACGCTAATCGCATTCCGATAGAGAAAATCCATCTTTATCGTGCCTTGCCAGTTCTAATCATCAACGGGATACTGATTTTGCTTTCTCTCTACTTTTTGACTCCTCTGGCAAATATAAAAACGATTCTATTTTCTGGTAATCAAATGGTCAGTCAGGAAGAATTGCTAAAAAATAGTAAGATTGATGACAGGGATTACACTCTGACAACTTTTATCAATCAAAAGAACCATGCACGCAATATGAAATTCTCCAACCCTTGGATTGATACGGTAGATATGACCTATCAGTTTCCTTTTACCTTCAATGTCAAAGTAAAAGAATATGGGGTTCTGGGATATTTGCACGAAAATGAAAACTACTATCCTATTTTGACTAGTGGAGAGGTTATCAAGGACGCAGTTGCTCCTGAGTCCTTGCCTGCTTCCTACATCTCTGTGGAATTTTCTGATCGACAGCTGATTAAATCGCTCGTCAGTCAGTTGGAAAAAGTACCAGATTCTGTAAAAAACAATATCCGAACAGTTCAAATAACCCCAAGTAAGGTGACGCAGGACTTAGCTACTTTGACAATGGGAGACGAACATCAGGTTCTGGTTCCTATTTCACAAATTGCAAGAAAACTCCCCTACTACGAGGGGATTCAGCCTCAGCTAGAATTTCCAAGCGTGGTGGATATGGAAGCTGGTATCTTTAGTTATCTGCAGGGCGCACAGAATGAAGAGCCTTCTGTTGAGCCAGAAGAGAAAACAGAAGACAAAATAGAGGAAGCGGCTTCGGATGACGAGAATCCTGAAATTCAAAATCAAACAGAAAATAATGAGAATGCTGAAAATAACTAATTATGTTGAGAAAAACTGCCCATTTTCATTTTCTTTATGATATAATAAAGTTTGGATAACTCTATTCTCAAGAGTTATTGTATAGACCGGAAACATGGAAGATAGAGAGGACTGATGTAATGGCTAGAGACGGCTTTTTTACTGGATTAGATATAGGAACTAGCTCAATCAAAGTGTTGGTGGCAGAGCACATCAACGGTGAAATGAATGTTATTGGAGTCAGTAATACAAAAAGTGCTGGCGTAAAAGATGGAATTATTGTAGATATTGAAGCTGCAGCGGCAGCAATTAAGTCAGCTATCACTCAAGCAGAGGAAAAAGCTGGGATTTCAATTGGTTTGGTCAATGTCGGCTTGCCTGCGAATCTATTGCAAATTGAACCAACGCAAGGGATGATTCCTGTGACGAGTGAATCACAAGAAATTACAGATGAGGATGTTAAGAACGTTGTCAGATCAGCTCTGACTAAGAGTATGACTCCTGATCGTGAAGTAATTACTTTCATTCCAGAGGAATTTGTAGTAGACGGCTTCCAAGGTATTCGCGATCCGCGAGGGATGATGGGAATCCGTTTGGAAATGCGCGGCCTTTTATACACAGGACCTCGTACGATTTTGCATAATCTTCGTAAAACAGTAGAGCGTGCAGGTGTCCAGCTGGAAAATGTGATTATCTCACCTCTTGCTATGACCAAGTCTATTTTGAACGAGGGAGAGCGTGAATTCGGTGCAACGATTATTGATATGGGCGGAGGTCAGACAACAGTAGCTTCTGTTCGTGGTCAAGAACTGCAATTCACCAATATCTACCAAGAAGGCGGCGATTACGTCACCAAAGATATTTCAAAGGTCTTGAAAACTTCACAAAAATTAGCTGAAAGTTTGAAATTTAATTACGGGGAAGCTTATGTACCAGCAGCTGGTTCAGAAACTTTCCAAGTAGAAGTGATTGGAGAAGTTGAACCGGTAGAAGTAACAGAAAGTTACTTAGCTGAAATCATTTCCGCTCGAATCAGACATATCTTTGAACAGGTTAAGCGTGATTTGGATAGAAGACATCTGCTTGAGCTACCAGGTGGCATAGTGATTGTTGGTGGAACAGCGATTCTTCCAGGAGTAGTAGAGTTAGCCCAAGAAGTGTTTGGTGTCAATGTGAAGCTCTATGTTCCAAATCAAATCGGTATTCGCAATCCAGCCTTTGCCCATGTGATTAGCTTATCAGAATATGCGGGTAATTTGACTGATGTGGATATGTTAGCTCAAATGGCTGTCCGTGGTGATGAACAGCTTCGTCATCAACCTATCGCCTTTGAACGCTCTGCTCAGCCTTTGCCACGTTTTAACAATAAGTCAGTAGAGGAAACGGCAGAAAAAACAGAAACGGATATTCCGCCATTAAGTAATAGTGTTCCAAACCAAGAACCAAAAACTTCGATTACAGATCGTGTACGTAATTTAATTGGTAATATGTTTGATTAAGGAGAGAAAATAAACTATGACATTTTCATTTGACGCTATGGCTGCTCAGGGAGCAGTTATCAAAGTAATTGGTGTTGGTGGAGGTGGCGGAAACGCCATTAACCGCATGATTGATGAAGGAGTTGCGGGGGTTGAATTTATCGCCGCAAATACAGACGTTCAAGCGCTTAGCGGTGCTAAAGCAGAAACTGTTATTCAATTAGGCCCTAAATTGACTCGTGGTCTTGGTGCCGGAGGACAGCCTGAGGTTGGCCGTAAAGCTGCCGAAGAAAGTGAAGAAGTCCTCACAGAAGCACTTGCAGGAGCAGACATGGTCTTCATTACTGCAGGTATGGGTGGAGGAACAGGTACAGGGGCTGCTCCTGTGATTGCACGAATTGCCAAAGGAATAGGCGCTCTGACAGTTGCAGTTATCACTCGCCCATTCGGTTTTGAAGGAACCAAACGTGGTAATTTTGCTATCGAGGGCATTAATGAACTCCGTGAGCATGTGGATACTCTCCTCATCATTTCTAACAACAACCTGCTTGAAATTGTAGATAAGAAGACACCGCTGCTGGAAGCTTTGAGTGAAGCAGACAATGTTCTTCGCCAAGGTGTGCAAGGAATTACGGATTTAATTACCAGCCCAGGCTTGATTAACTTGGACTTTGCTGATGTGAAAACTGTCATGGCTAATAAGGGTGACGCCCTTATGGGAATTGGTCTGGGTAACGGTGAAGAACGTGTTATTGAAGCAGCTCGTAAGGCTATTTACTCACCACTTCTTGAAACAACGATTGATGGTGCAGAAGATGTGATTGTCAACGTTACAGGTGGTCTTGATATGACCTTGATTGAAGCAGAAGAAGCTTCTGAAATTGTCAACCAAGCAGCTGGCCATGGTGTCAATATCTGGTTGGGTACATCAATCGATGAGTCAATGAAAGATGAAATCCGTGTTACAGTTGTGGCAACAGGTGTCCGACAAGATAAGGTTGATCGTGTCAGCGGCCTTCGCCAAACACAAGGAAGTACTCGTCCGCAAGTTGAGTCAAAACATAGCGAAGTTCGTTCAGCACACTTTGATCGTAATTTTGATTTGACTGAAAAGGTTGACATGCCAACTCCTAGCCGTCCAAGAGCAGATGTTCCAAAGGGTTCTGCCTTTGGCGATTGGGATTTACGTCGAGAAGCGATAGTTCGTCCAGCTGAACCAGCTTCTTCAACTCGCGTGGAGCGTTACGCTGAAACAAATGAAGAGGATGATGAACTTGAAACACCTCCATTTTTCAGAAATCGTTAATCTAGAAAATGAATTTACAACAAAATAAAGATTCGATTTTTCGTTCGGTTGAAAGAATTGCTGAAAAATCAAATCGTTTAAAAAATTCAGTAAAAATCATTGCAGTCACGAAATATGTTGATTGTGAGACTGCTCGCCAGCTTGTAAACACAGGGATTCAGCATATCGGTGAAAACCGTGTGGATAAATTTTTGGAAAAATATCAAGCTTTAAAAAATGAAAATCTTACTTGGCACTTAATTGGGAGTTTGCAAAGACGAAAAGTAAAAGATATAATTAATTATGTTGATTATTTTCACGCTTTAGATTCTATAAAATTAGCTCAAGAGATTGATAAGCGAGCGGAACATGTGATACAATGTTTTTTACAAGTGAATATTTCTAAGGAAGCAAGTAAACATGGTTTTCAGGTGGAAGAACTTGATGATGTGTTGTCTGAACTTGAAAAATTAGAAAATATTCGTCTTGTTGGATTAATGACAATGGCTCCATTTGAGGCTAGTCATGATGAGTTGAATCACATTTTTGAGACAACTCACCAACTTCAAAAAGAATTACAAAAGAAGCAGTTGAAAAATATGCCATTTACCGATTTGAGTATGGGGATGAGTCGAGATTATCCAGAGGCTATTGCCAATGGGGCAACATATGTTCGAATCGGTACCGCATTTTTTGAATAGGAAAGAACTATGTCATTTAAAGATAGATTTGATAAATTTATAGATTATTTTACAGAAGATGGAGAGGATACAGCTGTCCCGCAACAGGCAGCTAAGCTTCCAAGCAGTTCGCAAAAGCCTGAATTGTTGCAGTCTCAGCCTGTAAAAGAGGCTAAGTCTCCTCGTACAGCTCCTGCTCAACCGCAGCCGCAGTCTTCTACAGAAAATATTACGAGATTACATGCTCGCCAGCAAGAATTGGCTCAAAACCGCGCTAAGGTTGATGAGAAGATTACGATTGATGTGCGCTATCCTAAAAAGTATGAGGAAGCGACAGAGATTGTAGACTTGCTTTTGGCAAATGAAAGCATTCTGATTGACTTTCAGTATATGACTGAGGTTCAGGCACGTCGTTGTTTGGATTATCTTGATGGTGCCCGTTATGTTTTAGCAGGTAATTTGAAAAAGGTTGCGAGTACCATGTACTTGCTGACGCCAATCAATGTTGTAGTCAATATTGAGGATATTCGTCTTCCAAACGATGTTGAATTAAGTGAATTTGACTTTGATATGAAGCGTAGTAGATAATAGATGACTTATTTTATTATTAGGATAATCTCTAATGCCATCAACGTTTATTCCTTGGTGATGCTCATTTATGCAGTTTTATCATGGTTTCCTGGAGGATATGAAACAGCTTTAGGGAAGTTGGTCATTAGTGTAGTGGAGCCATTTCTCCGTCTATTTCGAGGTTTACCTTTACAATTTGGAAGAATAGATTTCACGGTTATGGTAGCTTTCTTTGTTCTAAAATTTTTGAACGTTCTAGTTTTATGGCTGGTTGGATATCTATCACTACTATGGTAAGAAATATTCATCAGCATTTTGCTCAAGAAGATCAAGATTTTATTGATAGAAGTTTAGAAATATTCCAGAGGGTTCAAGACTATTATCACTTTGAAACGACTTCCTTCTTAAATCCTCATCAAGTTGCAATTATGAGGAATATCGGAAAGCAATATGATTTGCAAGCATTTGTCAGCTCAGATTTTTTTCCAAGCGAGTTGGCAAAGGTTCTTATTGCCCCTCCTTACTATGAATTCAATCCTGAAGATTTTGAGATTAGCTTGCTGGAGATAGTTTATGCAAGCAAATTTTATAAAATTAACCATTCTCAGATAATGGGAACGCTTCTTAATCAATTAGGGATTGAAAGAAAGACTTTTGGAGATATTCTCGTTATCGAAGATAGAGCTCAGATTTTTGTTGATAAAAAATTAGCTCAATATTTTATTGATAATGTTTTGAAGATTTCTAAATCGCCAGTGAAGCTACAAGAGGTTGAGCTAGAAGAGCAACTGATTGAACAGAAAGTGACAGTTACAAAAGATATACTGGTTTCTAGTTTGCGTTTAGATAAATTAGTGGCAAGTATCTTTAAATTGTCAAGAAGTCAGGCAGTTCAACTCATCTCAGCAAAGCATGTGAAGCTAAACTATGCTGTAAGCGACAAGCCGGATCAGCAGATTGAGCTAGACGATTTGATTAGCGTTAGAAGATTTGGAAGAGCAAAAGTTTTAAGCGAGAACGGTTTTTCAAAAAATGGGAAGCATAAATTAACTGTTGAATTATTATCTAGTAAATGAGGAGAAGATATGACATTAACATCATTAGAAATTAAAGACAAATCTTTTGCGACGAAATTCAGAGGCTACAATGTCGAAGAAGTTGATGAGTTTCTTGATATTGTTGTAAGGGATTATGAAGATTTGGTTCGTGAAAATCATGAAAAGGAAGCAAAGATTCGTAATCTTGAAGAACGCTTAATCTATTTTGACGAGATGAAGGATTCTCTCAGCCAATCTGTATTGATTGCTCAAGATACAGCCGAGCGTGTTAAACAGGCGGCGAATGAGCGCTCAGCTAATATTATTCGTCAAGCAGAGCAGGATGCACAGCATCTATTGGATGGCGCTAAATATAAGGCCAACGAGATTCTTCGTCAAGCTACTGATAATGCTAAAAAAGTAGCGGTTGAAACAGAAGAATTAAAAAATAAGACACGTGTTTTCCATCAGCGTCTCAAGTCGACGATTGAGAGTCAGCTGACGATTGTGGATTCGCCAGAGTGGGAAGAAATTTTGCGTCCGACTGCAACCTATCTTCAGACCAGCGATGAAGCGTTTAAAGAAGTTATTGAAGAAGCTCTGGGAGAAACGGTTGTTACTCCGGAAGAAGTGGACGTCACTCGCCAATTCTCTCCGGAAGAATTAGCTGAATTGCAAGAGCGGATTGAACATGCCAATAGAGAATTGGCTGCAACTCAATCTTTTGCTCCCCTAGATGAAGAGATAGTAAAAGCGCATCAAGAGGAACTTTTTAGAACTGAATCAGATGAAGAAGATGATTCTGAAGGCAGTCAAAGAATTCCAATTAATATCCTATAATTGTAGAAACACAAATCAGACAAAATATTTTCAGCGAGCAGGTGATGGTGAGAGTCCTGTAATCCCTTTTGTTTGATTTATCATTCTGCCTAATTATATCTGAACTGAGTAAGATATGACGTCTGCCTACGTTACGGGCTAAGAGGGACAGGCTTTTTCCTGTCTAAACAAAGGTGGTACCGCGAATTTTCGTCCTTTAGGAGAAGTTTGTGGTTTTTTATTTTGAAAAATGATATTTATGAGGAGAATCGATGAAACTCAAAGAAACACTGAATCTTGGAAAAACTGCTTTTCCAATGCGGGCTGGCCTGCCAAATAAAGAACCAATCTGGCAAAAAGAATGGGATGAGGCTAAGCTTTATCAGCGCCGTCAAGAATTAAATGCAGGCAAACCGCATTTTGTCCTGCATGATGGACCACCCTATGCGAACGGAAATATTCACGTTGGCCATGCCATGAATAAAATTTCCAAGGATATCATTGTCCGCTCAAAGTCTATGGCTGGCTACTATGCGCCTTACATTCCAGGATGGGATACGCATGGACTGCCGATTGAGCAGGTATTGGCCAAGCAAGGTGTAAAGCGTAAAGAACTGGACTTGGTAGAGTACCTCAATATGTGTCGGGACTATGCCCTCAGCCAAGTCGAAAAGCAAAAAGAAGACTTCAAGCGTCTGGGTGTTTCTGGTGACTGGGATAATCCTTATGTGACTTTGACCCCTGACTATGAAGCAGCTCAGATTCGCGTCTTTGGTGAAATGGCTAAGAAAGGCTACATTTACCGTGGTGCTAAGCCGGTTTACTGGTCTTGGTCTTCTGAGTCAGCTTTGGCTGAAGCGGAAATTGAATACCATGACTTGGTTTCAACCTCTCTCTACTATGCTAACCGCGTCAAAGATGGTAAGGGAGTGCTGGACACAGAAACTTACATCGTCGTATGGACAACTACTCCATTTACCATTACAGCCTCTCGTGGTTTAACAGTCGGTGCGGATATCGATTACGTTTTAGCTCAACCAGCGGGTGAAAGTCGCAAGTTTATTGTAGCATCTGAATTATTGAGTAGTTTGTCTGAGAAATTTGGCTGGGACGATGTTCAAGTTTTGGCGACTTACCGTGGGGAAGAATTGAACCACATCGTGACGGAACACCCTTGGGATACAGCAGTTGATGAATTGGTGATTTTGGGTGACCATGTTACGACAGACTCTGGTACAGGTATTGTCCATACAGCCCCTGGTTTTGGTGAGGACGACTACAATGTCGGTGTTGCCAACGGTCTTGAAGTCGCTGTGACGGTTAACGAGCGCGGTATCATGATGGCAAATGCTGGCTCTGACTTTGAAGGCCAATTCTATGACAAGGTTGTGCCAACTGTTATTGAAAAGCTTGGTGACCTGCTCCTTGCTCAGGAAGAAATTTCTCACTCCTACCCATTTGACTGGCGTACCAAGAAGCCAATCATCTGGCGGGCAGTGCCACAGTGGTTTGCATCTGTTTCCAAATTCCGTCAAGAAATTTTGGACGAAATTGAAAAAGTTAAATTCCATTCTGAATGGGGTAAAGTACGCCTCTACAACATGATTCGCGACCGTGGCGATTGGGTTATCTCTCGTCAGCGGGCTTGGGGAGTTCCACTTCCAATCTTCTATGCTGAAGACGGAACACCAATCATGACGGCCGAAACCATCGAACACGTGGCTCAGCTCTTTGAAGAGCATGGCTCTATCGTTTGGTGGGAGAGAGATGCTAAAGACCTCTTGCCAGCAGGATTTACCCATCCGGGTTCTCCAAATGGTGAATTCAAAAAAGAGACAGACATCATGGATGTTTGGTTTGACTCGGGTTCATCATGGAATGGGGTGGTGGTTAACCGTCCAGAGTTGACTTACCCAGCAGATCTTTATCTAGAAGGTTCAGACCAATACCGTGGTTGGTTTAACTCTTCACTCATCACATCAGTTGCCAACCATGGTGTGGCCCCTTACAAACAAATCTTGTCACAAGGTTTTGCTTTGGACGGCAAGGGTGAAAAGATGTCTAAATCTCTTGGAAATACCATTGCTCCAAGTGATGTAGAAAAACAATTTGGTGCGGAAATCTTGCGTCTCTGGGTAACTAGTGTAGACTCCAGCAACGACGTTCGTATCTCCATGGATATCTTGAGCCAAGTTTCTGAAACCTACCGTAAGATTCGGAACACACTTCGTTTCTTGATTGCCAATACAGCTGACTTCAATCCAGCTGAGGATGCCGTAGCTTACGAAGAACTTCGCTCCGTTGATAAGTACATGACGATCCGCTTCAATCAGTTGGTGAGCACTATTCGCAAGGCTTATGCAGACTTTGAGTTTCTGACAATTTATAAAGCGATTGTCAACTTTGTGACCGTTGATTTGTCCGCTTTCTATCTGGACTTTGCGAAAGATGTAGTCTATATCGAAGCTGCTAAATCATTGGAGCGTCGTCAGATGCAGACCGTTTTCTATGACATTTTGGTTAAGATTACTAAGTTGTTGACGCCAATTCTGCCACACACAGCAGAAGAAATCTGGTCATATCTTGAATTTGAAGTAGAAGACTTTGTCCAATTGTCAGAATTGCCAGAAGCTCTGACTTTCCCAAATCAAGAAGAAATCTTGGACACTTGGTCTGCCTTTATGGACTTCCGCAGCCAGGCTCAGAAAGCCTTGGAAGAAGCCCGCAATGAAAAGGTTATCGGGAAGTCATTGGAAGCACACCTGACCGTCTATCCAAATGAAGTCATTAAGACCTTGCTGGCAGCAGTTAATAGCGACGTAGCTCAACTTCTCATCGTTTCTCAGTTGACCATTGCTGAAGAAACTGCTCCTGAAGGTGCTGTAACCTTTGAAGATGTGGCTTTCACAGTAGAGCATGCGCAGGGGCAAGTCTGTGAACGTTGCCGCCGCATTGATTCGACTGTTCAAGAACGCAGCTACAATGCACTTGTCTGTGATCACTGTGCTCAAATTGTCGAAGAAAACTTCGCAGAAGCAGTAGCTCAAGGCTTTGAGGCCAAGTAAGTTTTGAAAATATAAAATGGCTTTGCCCTTTAGTGGTAAGCCATTTTTTAGATAGATTGATTTGAAAATTTGTTAATTTGTTAAATTAAAACTAAATTAGAAAAAACAAATAGTTGCAAGTGCAACTATTTTCTGTTATACTGCTTATAACTTAGGTGTGTCTATTTTATCTAGAATATTTTGGAGCTGAAAAAGCTCAGAGGAAGTTAATTGATGCAGCTTCGTCTGAATATACCTATCCTCAAAGCCAATCAGCTTGTCGTATACTTTTAGAGCAGAAGTCGTTGGATAGAGCTCCTTGAATTTCTTATTTTGAGCCTTGGTTTTTTTGACAATCAAGCCTCTTTCCTCCAGTTTTCGTAAAGAGCGGCTCAGCGTAGTCTTGTCAATCTGAACCAGCTCTGCTAGCTGGGATTGATGGATGGCAGGATGTTCGACAATGCGAGTAAGAATTAGAAAGAGATTATTATCTAGCCCGTATTGGCTGGCTTCCTGATTCATTTTCATCATAGCTTGACGGGAGATGGCTCCCATTTGGCGAAATAACTGACGATAATTCATAAGAACTCCTATTATAGTTGCATTTACGATCATTATATAATAAAGCAAGGATGGAAACAAGTATGTGGTATAAAAAATATTTGCCAGAGTTGGATACACTAGAGTTTTACAAGATTTTAAAACTGCGGATCGATACTTTTGTCGTCGAGCAAGAGCGAATCTATCATGAATTGGATGAGAAAGATCTAACAGCTGTGCACATTTTCCATGTGAATGAGGAAGAAGAGGTCGATGCCTATGCGCGTGTCTTTGAGGAAAAGGCGAAAGTCGTTTTCGGCCGCCTTGTGACAGCTCCGTCAGCTCGGGGGAAAGGATTAGGCAGTCGCTTAGTAGAGGAAATTCTGAATCTTTGTGCTGAAAAGTGGCCTGAAAAAATCATTGAGATTGAAGCCCAGAAGCAGGTCGTAGGCCTTTATGAAAAATTCGGTTTTGTAACTCAGGGAGAGCCTTTTATCTTTGAATCAACGCCCCACATCAAAATGATTTACAACAAATAAAAAATCCAGTTGAAGGAACCGCTCTTAGTGACGGTGTCTCAACTGGATTTTGTTTTCTTAAAACATGGAGTATTCATCAGCTAGCATGACTGTTTCTCTACCGTCATTGTCCACAACGTAGATCATTCGAGGATAGAAGGGGTCAAATGTATAGGCGAAGTCAAAGGAGATGAGTGTGTCGAGATGATCCTCGGAGAAGCGGAAGGTCAGCTTGCCCTTGTTATTAATCAATTCGAAGCGAATCAGGTTATTCAGGGGAAAGACATCTTTAAGGAAGTTGTCGATGATGTACCAGAAAGTGTCAATCACATCATCTGGCAAGCTAGTGATAACGCCAAAGCTGGCATAGCGACCACGAGTATTGGTAAAAGCCATGAGACTCACTCCTTTCTGAAAACTGAGCTGCTGTAGACCAAATATCAGTCATTTAGTATTGACACAGCAACATTGTTGGTTCTATCATACAAGAAATAAGTGGGAATTGCAAGGAATTTCTCCTTTGCTGGGTAGGAGATTAGGAGGAAAGAGAGAAAGAAAAAGAGCTTGCGCTCTTTGACAACTTTATCGATTCTTTAGTTCAACATAACGTTTGTACCAAATTTTCACATAAGCATCGGAGAAGGGGCCACGTTCTTTATTGATCCAGTCAACCAGAATTTTGACGTTTTCCTTGAGAATGAAATCCAAATCATCAGAATAGTGCATCTGTTTTTTGTGCCGTTCATATTCTTCTACATCCAACAGGCGTTTTTCACCATCGGCAAAGACCTTGACATCTAAATCATAGTCGATGTATTTTAGGGCTTCATTGTCCAGATAGTAGGGGCTGGCGAGGTTGCAGTAGTATGAAGTGCCATTGTCACGAATCATGGCAATGATATTAAACCAATATTTCTTATGAAAATAGACAATGGCAGGCTCTCGTGTTACCCAACGTCGGCCATCACTTTCTGTTACCAGTGTGTGGTCATTCACGCCAATAATGGCGTTTTCTGTTGTCTTTAGTACCATGGTATCTCGCCAGGTGCGGTGAAGATTCCCATCATGCTTATAACTTTGAATTGTAATAAAGTCGCCTTCTTTGGGAAGTTTCATAACCTACCAACTTTCTACAATTTATAAGTTTATCCTCTTTATTGTAACATATTTTCATAAAAATGCCTAAGTTTTCATAGAAAATCTTAAAGA
Source organism: Streptococcus sp. Marseille-P7376 (assembly GCF_902460385.1). NCBI lineage: Bacteria > Bacillati > Bacillota > Bacilli > Lactobacillales > Streptococcaceae > Streptococcus > Streptococcus sp. Marseille-P7376. The sequence continues at coordinate 19,155 of NZ_CABPTS010000008.1, read as the reverse complement.
TATTCTCTTAGAGCGCTGGCAATGTCCGAAAAATCATACCCTTTGCGGGCTAGAGCTTGGGTCAGACGCTGTTTTAAGTCGTAGCCTTCGTACTTTTTGGAGTACTTGCGGTATTGCTTGTCTAGCTCTGTATAGAGCAGTTCTTGTTGGTTTTCCTGGTCTTCTTCGATGTCTAGATGGTGGAAGGCCTCTTTGGCTTGTTCATAGGAAAATCCTTTGTTTATCAAGGCTTGGAGGATTTTATCTTGTAGCGCCTTGCTGGGAAGTTTTCCCTGGTATTTCTTTAAAAGTTTCTCAGCAACTCGCTCGGCTACTTCAGCGAAATCAAATTGTCTTAGCTCTTCTTCGATAATAGTGCTAGAAATCCCTTTTTGACTGAGTTTTTGCTTGAGAACAAAAGCGCCCTTGTCTCCAGTGAGAAGGTTGGATTGGATAAAAGAATTAGCATATTTTCTGTCGTTGATCCAATTTTCTTTTTTCAAAGCGTCCAAGACTTGGCTGATGATGTCTAGTTGAATATCGTGCTGGGTCAGGTAGTCCTTGACTTCCTTGGCAGTTCTTTGCTTGAAGGAGAGATGGTAGAGGGCTAGATTTTTTCCGTAGGAAAATTGGGCGTAAACTTGAATTTCTTTTAGCTCCTGCTCCGTGATTTCCAACCCCTTAGACAGCATGAAGTGGACGATAGTGTCTTCTGTAATATAGAGCTTTTTACTGTCGTCCAGCTCCAAGAGGTAGAGTCGTTTTTTCTTTTCGATTTTTGTGATTTTCATGCTAGTCCTTTCAATTGGACGATGTTTTAGAGTAAAGTCATTCCATCGTCTCTCTGTGTCTATTCGTAGTTGTCGAGAGATTTTTATGATTTAGACTATTTTCTCATCTTTATTGTAACATATTCTCAACTAATGCGAGGCAGCATGGTATAATAGAGGCATGAATGTAAAAGTGAAGCAAAGAATCCCTCTCAAAATCAAGAAAATGGGAATCAATGGGGAAGGAATTGGATTTTATAAGAAAACACTGGTCTTTGTGCCGGGGGCTTTGAAGGGTGAAGAAGTTTACTGTCAGGTGACTAAGGTGCAGCGCAATTTTATCGAGGCCAAGCTCCTTACAATCAACAAACGATCAAAATTTCGGGTGGAAGCGCCTTGTGAGATTTATGAAAGCTGCGGAGGCTGTCAAATCATGCACCTCCACTATGACAAGCAGTTGGAGTTTAAAGAAGATTTGCTGCGTCAGGCTCTGAAAAAGTTTGCGCCAGTTGGCTATGAAAACTATGAGATTCGTCCTACTATTGGCATGCAGGAGCCACTTTATTATCGGGCCAAGCTACAGTTTCAGACTCGCAAGTTCAAGGATGAGGTCAAGGCAGGGCTCTATGCCCAGAATTCCCACTATCTGGTCTCGCTGAAAAATTGTTTGGTTCAGGACAAGGTAACGCAGGCTATTGTCAATAAGGTGGCTCGGCTTTTAGGCAAGTATAGGCTGCCCATCTATGATGAGAGGAAGACCTCTGGAGTGCGCACGGTCATGATTCGCAGGGCCAGAAAAACGGGTCAGGTGCAGATGATTTTTGTGACGGGGCGTAAGCTGGACTTTTCTCCAGTCGTTCGAGACCTAGTGGCTGAGTTTCCAGAGCTGGAGACTGTGGCGGTCAATTATCATACGAGCAAGTCCAGTGAGATTTATGGGGATAAGACAGAGATTATCTGGGGCAAGGAGGCCATCCAAGAAGGAGTGCTGGACTACGACTTTTCCCTGTCGCCTCGGGCTTTCTATCAGCTCAACCCTGAGCAGACAGAGGTTCTTTATGGAGAGGCGGTCAAGGCATTGGATGTGACGGCTGAGGACCATTTGATTGATGCCTATTGTGGGGTAGGGACCATCGGCTTTGCCTTTGCTAAAAAGGTCAAATCTCTGCGGGGCATGGACATCATTCCTGAGGCCATTGAAGACGCTAAGCGTAATGCGAAACGAATGGGTTTTGACAATACACTCTACGAGGCTGGAACGGCAGAGGAGATTATTCCTCGCTGGTATGCTGAAGGTTATCGGGCGAATGCCTTGATTGTCGATCCGCCGCGAACAGGTCTGGACGATAAGCTGTTAGAGACGATTGTTCGCTATGCACCTGAAAAGATGGTCTACGTTTCCTGCAATGTTTCAACCTTGGCGCGCGATTTGGTCAAGCTCAGTCAGGTCTACGATGTTCACTACATCCAGTCGGTTGATATGTTTCCGCATACCGCTCGGACCGAAGCAGTTGTGAAATTGGTCAAAAAAGACAAGTAAGAGAGATATTTGTTGAAGCATATTTGAGACGACGACAAAAACAAGCTTGAAATAAAAGCGAAAAACCTGCAGAATTTTGCAGGTTTTTGAGTTAGAGGATTATAGCTTGATTTCAGTGTTTTGGAGGATCTTGATAAAGTGGTTTTAAGAAAGATAAAAGATTGTGAAACCTAGTTTATTAGTTTCTTCATAACAATAACTTATAGTCTATTAGAATTTGTTATCTTCTCTAAGATCGAATTTGAGCAAGTGTGGAAAGGATTTTTTATTGGACGCATTTTTTGTGATATAATAATAAAAAATACACGGAGGTAGGGCATATGGATAATGTGATTGATTTGTCTATCCCAGTGGCAGAAGTGATTGAGAAGCAGCCTGAGGTTTTGGATGTTCTGGTAGAATTAGGCTTTAAGCCTCTGGCCAATCCTGTCATGCGCAATACAGTCGGGCGCGTGGTTTCTATCAAAAAAGGAGCCAGCATGAATGGCATTGACCTGAATAAAATCAAGCAAACTCTGGAATTAAATGGCTATGAAGTGGTGGGGATTTAGGCATGGCTACTGAACGCATTGAAGTCCTCAAGTCAATCTTGCTGGACCTACATAACGGAGCTTCTGCAGAATCCGTTCAGGAGCTCTTCAACGAGCATTTTGCTGGTGTGTCCGCTATTGAGATTAGCCTGATGGAGCATGAGCTGATGAACTCGGATACGGGAGTGACATTTGAAGATGTCATGTCTCTCTGCAATGTCCATGCCAACCTCTTTAAAGGTGCCATTCAGGATGTGGAGGTGGCTGATACCGACCATCCAGGCCATCCGGTACAGGTCTTCAAGCAGGAAAATCTAGCCTTGCGGGCTGCCCTCATGCGGGTTCGCAGACTCTTATCTACCTATGAAAGCACAGAAGATGAGGAGCTTCTTCCTGAAATCCGCAAAGGACTCCAGCGCCAGCTAAGTTTGGTGGGGCAGTTTGATATCCACTATCAGCGCAAGGAAGAGCTTATGTTTCCAATCATGGAGAGCTACGGTCACGATTCGCCGCCCAAGGTCATGTGGGGGGTAGATGACCAGATTCGAGACCTCTTCCAAGAGGCTAAGATTGCTGCAGAGCAGCTACCAGATGCTTCTATTCAAGAAGTCAAGGACAAGTTTGAGACTTTTGCTGCTGAGTTTGAAGCTATGATTTTCAAGGAAGAGTCCATCCTTCTCATGATTCTCCTCGAATCCTTTACTCAGGATGACTGGCTCAAGATTGCTGAGGAGAGTGATGCTTATGGCTATGCCATCATCAAGCCAACGGAGAAATGGATTCCTGCGCGGCACTCATTCTCGGAGGAGGAAGCTGGGGATGCTGCTGATGAGGGAAGCGAAGCGCCAGCCAGTAGAGAACAGACAAGTGATGGCAGGTTTCAGCAGGTCATTGATACGCCGGATGGTCAGGTCACTATTTCCTTTAAGCCTAAGGAAAAGAAGGAGCAAGCCATTAATCGGGACTCCCAGCAGCCTTTTGGTCATGGCTATCTGTCGGTGACGGAGGCCAATCTGATTTTGGACCATCTGCCTATGGAGATTACCTTTGTCAATAAGGACGATATTTTCCAGTATTATAATGACAGTGTGCCGGCGGACGAGATGATTTTTAAGCGGACGCCGTCCCAGATAGGGCGCAATGTCGAGCTCTGCCACCCGCCAAAGTTTTTGGACAAGGTGCGGCGGATTTTTAAGGCTCTGCGCAAGGGAGAGCGGGACAAGTTTGAGATGTGGTTCAAGTCGGAATCAAGGGGCAAGTTTGTCCATGTGACCTATGCGGCGGTGCGAGATAAGGCTGGTGAATTTCAGGGGGTGCTGGAGTATGTGCAGGACATTCAGTCCTTCCGTGATATTGACAGTGATTTTTACCGAGATTTGGACTAGGTATTTGCAGTTAGAAAGTGAGAAACATGAGTTACGAACAGGAATTTTTACAGGAGTTTGAAGCTTGGGTCAAGACCCAGATCATGATTAACGAGATGGCGCTCAAGGAGAGTCAGGCAGTCTACGAGGCGGACCAGGACGAGCGGGCTAAGGAAGCGGCCATTCGCTATGAAAGTCGTCTCGATGCCTACCAGTTCCTTTTAGGGAAATTTGCCAACTATCAGGCGGGCAAGGGATTTCATGACCTGCCAGACGGACTTTTGGGTGAGAGAAATTATTGATTTTTCGCTGGAAAGGTGTTAGAATAAGTTCATCAGAGGTGTTTTGAGTCAAGCATTTTACAGAAAGTGGCGGTGCTGAGAAGTCCACAAATGTGTCAAAACTGGTTGCTGATGAGATGAAAAATTGAAATAAACAAAGTTGCGGGCATCTGCCCGAAATTGGGTGGTACCGCGGATATTGATTCGTCCCTGTCATGGATATGGCAGGGACTTTTTTATGGAAAGTGAGGTAGGAAGATGGAGCAAGCACAATTACCAGAACGATTAGAAACGGAGCGTCTCGTTTTACGAATCCGCACCGTGGCTGATGCTGAGGATATCTTTGACTATGCCAGTCGGCCAGAAGTCTCCTATCCAGCAGGCTTTCCGCCCGTCAAGACCTTGGAAGATGAGATCTATTATCTGGAGCATATCCTTCCTGAGCGTAATCAAAAGGAAAATCTCCCAGCGGGCTATGGAATTGTTGTTAAAGGAACTGATAAAGTCATCGGCTCTGTTGATTTCAACCATCGCTATGAAGATGATGTGCTGGAAATCGGCTATACCTTGCACCCAGACTATTGGGGACGAGGCTATGTCCCAGAAGCAGCGCGAGCCTTGATTGATCTAGCTTTTAAAGAAATGGGTCTTCACAAGATTGAATTGTCTTGCTTTGGCTATAATCTTCAAAGTCAACGAGTTGCTGAGAAACTTGGCTTTACCCTCGAAGCTCGCATCAGAGACCGCAAAGATGCCCAAGGCAATCGCTGTGACGGTTTGATATATGGTTTGCTGAGGAGTGAGTGGGAGGAGAGAAAAGATGGCTAAAAAGAAAAATCGTAAAAAAGAATTAAGACGTCAGCAGAAATTGGCAATCAAAGTCATTTCTGAAGAAGAGGCTGCGTGGACAGAAGCAATAGCCCACAAACCAATCTTAGTTGAGCGGCGTAGAATTCAAAACTTTGATGAGCAACACACAGCAATTATGCAATATGCTGATGAGTATGGTGACTATCCGAATATTCAGGAAATTAATTACCAATTAAAAACAGGAACTTTTGATTGGCATCAGGATCATGCTTTATTTAGAGAAGCGATGCATACTAAAAATAAACAGAAGAGAAATAAACTGTTGAAACAAGTGTTAAAGCTCAATCCAGATTATTTTGCAGCGGAGTTTCATCTATTTGTATCAGAGGTTGAAGACTTTGATTTGCCGTCCTTTGAAAAAGTCTTAGAATTTGAAACTCTGGTCTTAGAAAAATGGAAAATCAACGGCTATAACAATTGGAATTATTTTGAAGCGCGGCCTATCCTAGCTGCACTGATGTTCCTGATTGAATATTATATGGCGGAAGGTTGTTACTATAAAGCCTTGGGAATAGTTGATCTGTACTTGAGTAAGCGACCAGAACGTTTTCCGCCCAACTTTGTTTTCTGCATGCTTTCCTTGTATCATATGACTGGTCAGGAGATAAAGGTCGAGCGCTTCTATCAAGATGGACGGAATAAAGGGAAATGCGATGATACTATATTAGTACATGCTGTTATTGCTGCTTTCTTGCGAGGAAAACTAGAGGAAGCGAGAAAATTATTTGCAAAGTTAGTTGAGATTAACGCTGAAGCGATTGCCTTCTTTGCTGAAGAAGACTGGTATTTTCAAGTGTTTGATATAGGGGAGCAAGAATATTACTACCCAAACACAAATGAGTCACTGATGGCGAGTCTCTATCCACTTTTGGATTTTTTAGAAAGAAATATCATTGTGACGCAGTTTTTGGCAAATGAAGCGAAAAAATTGGATGATGAGGAGCACTTTGCCTTTCCTTATGGACTAGAAGAAGGCTTTATTGAGCTAACTGGCTTGTTTTCTTTTGTGGCAGAACCAGAAATGAACGATATTCGAATGGATTATGCTCGAATTTTCGTAGATAATGGAATCTGTACATCAGCTGATTTCAAAGATTGTACAGAAAAAGAAGTCCTAGCTTTAAAAGGAATTGGTCCTGCTACGGTCAAAAAACTAAAAGAAAATGGCGTGAAGTTTAAAAAAGCGAATTAATCGCTTTTTGAATGAATGAGGGAATCTTATTTCGATTGTAATTTTCAAATTCAACGAGTAGCAGAAAAACTCGGCTTTGTTCTCAAAGAACGCATTCTATACCACAAAGATGTCCAAGGTAATAGTTGTGACGATTTGAGGTGTAGAGTATTGAGGAGTGAATGAGAGGAGAAAGAATGAAATTAAGCATAGAACAGTTAATTTCTATTATAAGTGCGGTTGGTATAAGCGCCATTATTGGTACAATATTTACATTTATTCAATTTAACAAGAAAAATAGTTTGGATTTTGTTACAACAGAGAGGGCAGAGTGGCGCAGACAATTAAAACAAATTTTAATAGATTTGACGGATGATGAAAAGAGAACAGTTGCAATAACGAAGTTGAAAAGTCAAATTAATCCTTATGGGAAGAATATGGATATTAAATGTTCTAAACCATATTATATGAAGGATGGTCATATTTGGGATATATTAGATAAACACGAAATTGATTATGATAGATTGTCTTTGTATATTGAATTGCTCCTAAAATATGATTGGGAACGTTCGAAAAATGAAGTAAGATTCCAACCTACTAAGATGATAAATCAAGTGCTGAATTTACTTTTGTTTTTTTCAGCTATATATTGTCTTTATATAGTATCTGTTAATTATATAAGTGACTTAACCAATTTGTGTTATGTAATGAATCTTTTCATAAGTCTTGTTGCGTATATTTTAATTTTATTACAGCAGTATATAACAAATGCTTTTATTTCAAATCCATCTGAAAAAGCAAAAGAGCAAATCTGGATATTTATTATACTTTATGCGTTTCCGTATATTTGTATAACATGGAACCTAATCTATAAATTTAATTTAGGTATGCCTTTTTACTTTATTAGTGTTGCATTAATTTTTGCGTATGAAATCTTCTATTTATATCTACCTTATGCTTATGAAGATACATATATTAGAGAAATAAAGAGGTATTTAAGATAAAAAAGTAAAAAAATCAATGAGGGCTCCTGTTTTATTTTATAATTACAGGACAAATAAAAAAACAATTTATTAAAGAATTAAACTAGAAAAAGGAGCAAACACATGTCTAAAGAACTTTCACCTAAATATAATCCAGCCGAGGTTGAGGCTGGTCGTTACCAAAAATGGCTTGATGCGGATGTTTTCAAGCCTTCAGGCGATCAAAAGGCCAAGCCTTACTCCATCGTCATTCCACCGCCAAACGTAACTGGAAAACTCCACCTTGGCCACGCTTGGGATACAACTCTTCAAGATATCATCATTCGTCAAAAACGGATGCAAGGCTTTGATACTCTTTGGCTGCCAGGGATGGACCACGCGGGAATTGCGACTCAGGCTAAGGTTGAGGAGCGCTTGCGGGAGCAAGGCATTTCCCGCTATGACCTCGGTCGTGAAAAATTCCTGGAAAAAGTCTGGGAATGGAAAGACGAATATGCGATGACCATCAAGGAACAGTGGGGCAAGATGGGTCTCTCTGTAGACTACTCTCGTGAGCGTTTCACTCTTGACGAAGGTTTGTCAAAAGCTGTTCGCAAGGTCTTTGTGGACCTTTACAAGAAAGGCTGGATCTACCGTGGTGAGTTTATCATCAACTGGGACCCAGCAGCTCGTACTGCTCTTTCTGATATCGAGGTGATTCATAAGGACGTTGAAGGTGCCTTCTACCACATGAACTACATGCTGGAAGATGGCTCACGCGCCCTTGAAGTGGCGACAACTCGTCCTGAGACTATGTTTGGGGACGTTGCTGTTGCAGTCAATCCAGAAGACCCACGCTACAAGGACTTGATTGGCAAACATGTCGTCCTTCCAATCGCTAATAAATTGATCCCAATCGTGGCGGATGAACACGCCGACCCTGAGTTTGGTACGGGTGTCGTAAAAATCACGCCTGCCCACGATCCAAACGACTTCTTGGTTGGTCAACGCCATAACTTGCCACAAGTTAATGTTATGAACGACGACGGAACTATGAATGAGCTTGCCTTCGAATTTGCGGGTATGGACCGCTTTGAAGCTCGTAAGGCAGTCGTTGCCAAGTTGGAAGAAATCGGTGCCCTCGTTAAAATCGAAAAACGCGTCCACAGTGTTGGTCACTCAGAGCGGACTGGTGTCATGGTTGAGCCGCGTCTGTCTACTCAGTGGTTCGTTAAGATGGATCAATTGGCTAAGAATGCTATTGCCAACCAAGACACAGAGGACAAGGTTGAATTTTACCCGCCTCGTTTCAACGATACCTTCCTCCAATGGATGGAAAATGTTCACGACTGGGTTATCTCACGTCAGCTCTGGTGGGGTCACCAAATCCCTGCTTGGTACAATGCTGAGGGTGAAATCTATGTGGGCGAAGAAGCGCCAGAAGGTGACGGATGGACTCAAGACGAAGACGTCTTGGATACTTGGTTCAGTTCTGCCCTCTGGCCATTCTCAACCATGGGCTGGCCTGATGTTGACTCAGAAGATTTCAAACGTTACTTCCCAACTTCAACCTTGGTAACTGGTTACGACATCATCTTCTTCTGGGTATCTCGGATGATCTTCCAATCCTTGGAATTCACTGGCCGTCAGCCATTCCAAAACGTTCTTATCCACGGTCTTATCCGTGACGAGCAAGGACGCAAGATGTCTAAATCTCTTGGAAACGGGATTGACCCAATGGATGTTATTGACAAATACGGTGCTGATGCTCTTCGTTGGTTCCTTTCAAACGGCTCTGCCCCTGGTCAAGATGTCCGCTTCAGCTATGAAAAGATGGATGCTTCTTGGAACTTCATCAACAAAATCTGGAACATTTCCCGCTATATCCTTATGAACAATGAAGGCTTGACGCTGGATGCGGCGCGTGAGAATGTCGCTCAGGTAGCAGCTGGTCAGGCAGGCAATGTCACCGACCGCTGGATTCTCCACAACCTCAACGAAACCATTGGCAAGGTCACTGAGAACTTTGACAAGTTTGAGTTCGGTGTGGCTGGTCACATCCTCTACAACTTCATCTGGGATGAATTTGCCGACTGGTATGTGGAGCTGACGAAGGAGGTGCTTTACAGCGACAATGACGACGAGAAAGTCATCACTCGCTCTGTCCTCCTTTACACGCTGGACCAAATCCTGCGCTTGCTTCACCCAATCATGCCTTTCGTGACCGAGGAAATCTTTGGTCAAATCTCAGAAGGCACCATTGTGACAGCGGCTTATCCAGTGGTTCGTCCAGAATTTGAAAATGCCGAGGCGGCAGCTGGCGTGGAAGCCATCAAGGATCTGATCCGTTCGGTGCGCAATAGCAGAGCTGAGGTCAATGTGGCGCCAAGCAAGCCGATTACCATCTTGATTAAGACGACAGACAGCGTGCTGGAAACCTTCTTCAAGGATAATGTCAACTACATCAAGCGTTTCACTAATCCTGAACACCTGGAAATCGCAGCAGAGCTTGCTGCACCTGAACTCGCCATGTCAAGCGTCATCACAGGAGCAGAAATCTACTTGCCACTGGCAGATCTCCTCAATGTCGAAGAAGAACTGGCTCGCCTCGAAAAAGAACTAGCCAAGTGGCAGAAAGAACTGGATATGGTCGGCAAGAAACTCTCTAACGAACGCTTCGTAGCCAATGCCAAACCAGAAGTCGTCCAAAAAGAACGCGACAAACAAGCCGATTACCAAGCCAAGTACGATGCAACTGTGGCGCGGATTGATGAGATGAAGAAGTTGGTGTAAGAAATGAGAGAAGGTACTTGTCGATGTTTGATTTAATAAAACAGTGGTCTACTAATCCGTTTTTCGTCTTCTTTTCTCTATTTGCTTTAGTTGTGTTGGTAGCTTTAATATACATATCTATAGAGAAAATGATACTAAACAGTTTCACTAAATTAGATAATAAAAAAAATTACAATTCAAATTCTTTAGCAAAAAAGATCAAGTTACGTGAAGATAGAGAACGAAATTATGTTTATTATGGTATAGATTATTGGATTTGGCAAAAAAATAAACTACAAATATTAGAGAGTTTGTTTCCTGTAGGAATGGAATTGTCCAATGGCAAGGTTATTGATGATGTCTTACATTTTTCGAAAGTTACACCTAAAATATTTGGCGGTGGAACTAGAGAAACAAGATATTTAAGAGAATTAAGATTTATTCCCAAAAATGTTCCTAAAACTATAAGCACTTTTGGAGATTTTATAAATGGTGACAAAATTGGTGGAGATAAATTTGAAAACCATAGAGGAGTGCAGAATATTCAGATTACTAAAAATCAAATATTGCAACCTCTTGAACAATTATTGCTTGATGGGCAGTTATCGGATGGTGATAGCATGAAAATTAAGCAATTTATCTATAATTTGTCTAATGATAATTCTTCTGAAGATGAAAAGACAAATATAATTGAAATATTAGGTAACTACATTGGTTTAGTTAGTGGGATAGCAGGTATAATCGATGTTTTACATAATTTTCAAATATTTTAGGGTAAGAGATTTGTTGCTTTTAAAAAATGAGGAAACGGGAAATTCCTGTGTTTTCAGCTTTAGTAAGTCTAGCAACAATTTTAGGAAGAGTTTTTCTATGCCAGGGGATGTAACTTTGTTTCAGGATACTTTGATTAAGTCCTTGAAGTTTGGTTTTGTGGACAATGTCAAGTATCAGGAGGGTGAGTATTCATCTTAGATTTTGATTAATGATTCAGAGGTTAAGCGCTATGTTTGGGTAGATTTATAGGAGGGGTTGGGTAAGTGTCATTAGGAAAGCCCTCATAGGTGCAGAAATTTAAAGAAGATTGAAAAGAGGTTTTTAAAAATCCCGCTTACTTTTAGCGAGCCCAGTTGTCTAGCTGGGCTTGATTTTTGTTTGGCTAGGGCTTTATATTGAAATTCAATCTTCATTTGTTTTAGTTCTTTATTTGTGTTAGAATAATAGGAAATAAATGTGGAGGTATGCTATGGAATTGCGGACCAATGCAGGAAGTTTACAAGGTTCTCTTCGGGTGCCGGGAGATAAATCTATCAGCCACCGCTCCATTATTTTTGGAAGTATAGCGGAAGGCATCACGACTGTTCGTGATATTCTGCGAGGAGAGGATGTTCTCTCTACGATGCAGGTTTTTCGTGATTTAGGCGTTGAAATTGAAGATGATGGTTCGATTGTCAAGATTCATGGTGTTGGTTTTGATGGCCTGAAAGCCCCGAAAAATAAATTGGATATGGGGAACTCTGGGACTTCCATTCGTCTGATTTCAGGAGTTTTAGCTGGTCAGGACTTTCAAGCTGAGATGTTTGGCGACGATAGTTTGTCTAAACGTCCTATGGATCGGGTAACGATTCCGCTTCGTCAGATGGGCGTAGAAATTTCTGGCCAATCTGAACGTGATTTGCCACCTCTCATTATTCATGGCACTAAGGATTTGAAACCAATTGCTTATCAGTTGCCGGTAGCATCGGCCCAAGTAAAGTCTGCCCTGATTTTTGCTGCTTTACAGGCGAAGGGCGAGTCGGTCATCATTGAAAAGGAAATCACGCGCAACCACACTGAGGACATGATTGCCCAGTTTGGCGGTCAAATTTCTGTAGAGGGCAAGGAAATCCGTGTTCATGGCGGTCAAGTTTTGAAAGCCCAACAAGTGACAGTGCCAGGCGATATTTCCAGTGCAGCTTTCTGGCTGGTTGCTGGCCTGATTGTCCCGCAGTCGAAAGTGACTCTTGAGAATGTGGGAATCAATGAAACCCGAACAGGAATTTTGGATGTCATCAAGGCCATGGGCGGCAAGATTCAGCTATCCCAGATTGATGATAGGGCGAAGTCCGCGACGATTACTGTCGAAACTTCTGATTTGACTGCTACTGAAATCGGAGGAGAACTGATTCCGCGTTTGATTGATGAGCTGCCGATTATTGCCTTGCTAGCAACGCAGGCCAAGGGCCGCACCATTATCCGAGATGCAGAGGAGCTGAAGGTGAAAGAAACCGACCGCATCCAAGTGGTCGCAGACGCTTTGAACAGTATGGGAGCAAGCATTCAACCGACAGCGGATGGAATGATTATTGAAGGGAAGACACCGCTTCACGGTGCTTCTGTCAATACTTTCGGAGATCATCGCATTGGAATGATGGCAGCGATTGCTGCCCTTCTCGTCAAGGAAGGACAAGTGAAACTGGAGCGAGCCGAGGCAATCAACACAAGTTACCCAAGCTTTTTCACTGATTTGGAGAAATTAATACATGGCTAAAATATTACTAGGTTTTATGGGGGCAGGCAAGACAACGATTGGTCGTCTTTTGGATCCGAATTTTCATGACCTAGACGAATTGATTGTAGAAGAAATCGGGATGCCTATTGCCGACTTCTTTGCCTGCGAGGGAGAGGCTGCCTTTCGTCAGATTGAAACAAGCGTGCTAGAGCGTTTGCTGGGTGATGAGGTAGATGTGATATCGACCGGAGGAGGGATTGTTGTCAATCCCCGCAATCGGGAATTGCTGAAGAAGAATCCTTATAATATCTACCTGCGAGTCGATTTTGATACTCTGTACGAGCGGATTAAAAACGATGGGGGCATGCAAAGACCTCTGTTCTTGAATAATAGCCGCGAGCAATTCAAGGAAATTTTTGAAGGACGTTTACCTCTGTACGAAAGTATTGCCACCCATATCATTGATGTAGCGGGCAAGACACCAGAAGAAATAGCGGAGCAGATTCGATGTTTATAGGATATTTAGGACCTAAGGGTTCTTTTTCTCACCATGTGGCTCAAAAAGCCTTTCCCAAGGGAAACCTAGTCCCTTTGAAAAATATCACTGAAGTGATGAAGGCTTACGAAAGTGGGCAAGTTGATTATTCGATAGTGCCAGTTGAAAATTCTATTGAAGGAAGTGTCCATGAAACGCTGGATTATCTTTTTCACCAAGCAGATATTCAAGCTGTTGCAGAAATTGTCCAGCCGATTAAGCAGCAGTTGCTTGCAACTAGCCTGGACAAGCCGATTGAAAAAGTTTTTTCCCACCCGCAGGCCATCGCACAGGGACAAAAATATATTTCTCAGCACTATCCGAATGCGCAATTTGAGATTACTGCCAGTACGGCCAATGCAGCACGTTTTGTAGCGGAGCATCCAGATTTGAATTATGCTGCCATTGCGCCTCAGGCGTCTGCAAGTGAATACCATTTGAAAGTAGTTGCGCGTGATATTCAGGAAATGGAAGAAAACTACACTCGTTTCTGGATTTTGGGACATAGAGTGCCTGAGCTTGATTTGCCCAAACAAGGTGACAAGCAAACGCTGGCCTTAACCCTGCCAGATAATTTGCCTGGTGCTTTGTACAAGGCGCTTTCTACCTTTGCTTGGCGCGGAATTGACTTGACTAAGATTGAAAGCCGTCCTCTTAAAACGGCTTTGGGTGAATATTTTTTCATTATTGACATCAATAACGAAAAGAAAAAATTGGTTGAATTTGCCTACCAAGAACTTGCAAATTTAGGGATTACTTTTAAAGTTTTTGGCAGTTACACCGTTTTTCTTATTCATGATAAATAGATTGGAGAAAAGATGAGGAGAGCAGAAAATCTTAGCCATCATGAGCAGCTCCGTTTAGACTATCTTTATAAAAACTATTATTATTTAAACGACAAAGAAAAAAGAGAACTTGCTTACCTTCGACAGAAAGCGAAAGGAAATGTTCACGAGAGTAATAGCCGGCCTGTGGCCGACTATGCGGATTCAGAAGAGGATATTTCTTCGTCTGACCCAATAGACAATGTGCAGACAGATTCGTCTGGGCTTTTGCCAAAATATCCTGAACGCCCTTCGTGCAGCAGGAGACAGAAAAAATCCAGACAGATCAGTTCAGCGGCAGCAGTTAATCAGCCTCAGCCAGCGCCTAAGAAACGCAGAAAGATTAGGATCAAACGTATTCTTCTTTGGTTCGGAATTTTCTTGTTGCTGGTCTTAGGCGGGATGATTGCTATGTTTATCAAGGGCTATACGACGGCTAATGCTGGAAACTCGAACGTGACAGATGTGGAACATTTCGATGGACAAGATAGTTCAGATGGGGTGAATATCCTCATTCTCGGAACGGACGGCAGAGTGGGGGAGCAGTCAACGGAGACACGGACTGACTCGATCATGGTTCTGAATGTGGGCAACAAAGACCACAAGATTAAACTAGTCAGCTTTATGCGTGATACCTTGATTCATGTTGATGGTGTCAGCAACATTTATGCGGATCCTTCGCAAGAAGATTATTATGATCAAAAATTAAATGTGGCCTATACATTTGGGGAACAAGGAAATCATCAGGGAGCCGATCTTGTCCGTCAGGTGTTGAAAGATCACTTTGATATTGATATCAAGTATTATGCCTTAGTTGACTTTCAAACCTTTGCCACAGCAATCGACACTCTTTTTCCAAACGGTGTCAGCATGGATGCAAAATTTTCGACAATCAATGGCGAGCCAGTGACGGAGGTTGAGGTCCCAGATGATCTCAACATGAAGGACGGAGTTGTGCCAAACCAGATTATTAAAGTCGGCAAGCAGCAGATGGATGGTCGGACCCTACTTAATTATGCTCGTTTCCGCAAGGATGATGAGGGAGACTTTGGTCGGACCCGTCGCCAGCAGGAGGTCCTAACAGCTATTTTCCAACAGGTTAAAGATCCAACCAAACTCTTTACTGGGGCAGAAGCTTTAGGTAAGGTCTTTGCCTTGACTTCCACTAATGTTCCTAGTAGTTTTCTTGTGTTCAACAGTTTTTCTCTTTTACTTAGCTCTCGCAATGGAGTTGAGCGCTTGACCATTCCAGAAAATGGAGACTGGGTCGATACCTATGACATGTATGGCGGTCAAGGGCTCTTGATTGACTTTGAAGCTTACAAAGAAAGACTGCGCCAAATGGGCTTAAGATAAGGCTCTTATGATATAATAGGAAGTGGCAGATTTTGTCTCTTCCTTTTCTTTTTGGAAAATAGCAGAGCAGAAATTTGAACGTCATTTCAGGCAGGAAGAAAGAAATAAACAGTAGAAAATCCTGTGATTCCCTGCTTTAGTATAAGTGCAGTTGAGCGCAGGATTGATTAGAAAGTAAAGAAATGTTAAAAAAGAACGATATAATTGAAGTGGAAATTGTGGACCTGAGTCATGAGGGAGCAGGTGTAGCCAAGGCAGACGGCCGAGTCTTTTTCATTGAAAATGCCCTGCCGAGTGAAGTGGTTCGCATGCGTGTCCTCAAGGTCAATAAAAAAATCGGCTTCGGCCGAGTTGAGGAATTTGTGAAAAAGTCTGACCAGCGCAATGAGCATGTTAATTTAGCCTATCTGCGGACTGGAATTGCTGATTTGGGGCACTTGGCCTACCCAGCCCAGCTAGCTTTTAAAGGCAAGCAGGTGCAGGACTGCCTTTATAAAATAGCTGGCATTTCGGACGTAGAAGTGATGGAGACACTGGGCATGGATCAGCCACTAGCCTACCGTAATAAAGCCCAGGTGCCAGTCCGTCGTGTCAATGGTCAGCTGGAAACCGGCTTTTTCCGTAAAAATTCTCATGACCTTCTGCCGATTGAGGACTTTTATATTCAGGATCCAGTTATTGACCAAGTGATCGTTTTTGTGCGCGACTTGCTGCGCCGCTTTGACCTCAAACCTTATGATGAGAAGGAAGGCACTGGCTTAATTCGCAATTTGGTTGTCCGCCGCGGTCATTATTCAGGTGAAATCATGGTGATTTTGGTGACCAGTCGGCCAAAGATTTTCCGAGTGGAGCAGTTGATTGAGCGTTTGACAGAGGCTTTCCCAGCTATCAAGTCCATCATGCAAAATATCAACGACCAGCAGGGCAATGCTATTTTCGGTCGGGAGTTTCGGACACTCTACGGCCAAGACTTTATCACTGATAGCATGCTGGGCAAGCAGTTCCAGATTGCTGCACCAGCTTTTTACCAAGTCAATACTGAGATGGCAGAGAAGCTGTATCAGACGGCCTTTGACTTTGCTGATTTTAAAAAAGAGGATATTGTGCTCGATGCCTACTCGGGTATCGGCACCATTGGTCTGTCGCTGGCTGACCGAGTTCAGCAGGTCTATGGAGTCGAGGTTATTCCTGAGGCCGTGGAAAATAGTCAGCGAAACGCAGAACTTAATGGCATCACCAATGCCAGCTATGTGTGCGCTCCTGCAGAAAAAGCCATCCAAACTTGGCTGAATCAGGGAATCAAGGCGGATGTCATCCTAGTCGATCCGCCACGCAAGGGCTTGACAGAAAGCTTTATCACTTCCAGTGTCAGCATGGAACCCCAGCGGATTGTCTATATTTCCTGCAATCCTGCCACCATGGCGCGTGATATCAAACTCTATCAAGAGCTGGGATATGAGCTGAAGAAAGTCCAGCCAGTTGACTTATTTCCTCAAACGCATCATGTTGAGGCAGTATCACTGCTTGTACGAGCTGATTAAACATGGGTGTAGCTATTGAAAGTCCTACAGTAAGGAGTTTAAACATGAAATTCCATGAATTTGGTGATAAGAATTTGCCTCCTATTTTACTGATACATGGTGGTGGCAGTTCTTGGTGGAATTATCTTCGTCAAGCACGAATCTTGTCAAAAGAATACCGTATTATTCTACCAACTTTGAATGGCCACGGCGAGGAATATCAACTTGATTATGTTTCTACTGAAGATTCTGCTTTGGAGATTCTAGACTATATCAAAGCAAACTGTGGTGGGAAATTGTTTGCAATCGGTGGTGTTTCACTTGGTGGTCAAATTGCCATGGAGCTTTTGTCTTTAGACAGTGAAATTGCTGAGAAGGCCATCATAGATGGAAGCCTCTGTATTCCTCAATCAAGGTTAGCTAAAATCAGCATCTTTCTAGTGTCTCTATTTGGTAAACTGATGTTCAATAAATTCTCTTGCAAACTTCAGTTAAGCATGATGAACAAACTCTATCCTAAACTGGCTTTTCCAGAGGAAATAAAAGCTTATTATTTGGAGGATTTGCCAAGGATCCCTGTCAAAACATTGGTGACCATTTACAAAAACTATATGGGATGTTACAAGCTGAAAGATATGATTTCTGCTAGCAAGGCTCAGGTTCTGTATATCTATGGTGAAAAAGAATTGAACTGTGTGAAAGAATCAGCGAAATTATTTCATCAGCTACATTCAAATACAATTTTGTATGAAGCAAAGGGCTATAACCACGGCTATTTATCAGCTTACCTGCCTTATGAGTGGATTGATTTGGTAGTGCCATTTTTAAAGAGTGATTCATTAGAAATGTGTAACGAATCTGATATGCCATAAGGAGGAAACGGATGCTCGGAGCAATTGTTGGAGACATTGTAGGTTCTGTTTACGAATGGAACAATATCAAAACTAAGGACTTTCCTTTATTTCGGAAAGACTGCTTTTTTACAGATGATACGGTAATTTCGAACCGCTGAGTGTGTAGCTCTGCTCGTGAAAGCCTAGGAGACCTTTTGGCGAAAGTTTTTTAAGTCTTGAATTGTGCACTTAATTTGACAATTCAAGACAAAAGAATAACCATGTCGCCCTACTAACGTTAAGGAGAAATATTTATGCCTAATTTTGCTAAAATAGATAAAAAGTTTGTATATACTACAATCATTGGTTTGTTTCTAATGGCAGTGTTGTCTTTGACAAAGATAATACCTGAACTTTCTGTATCAGGTCTCACCGTACTGATTGGTACTCTCTTTTTCTTTGTTCTTGAATATTTGGAGAAAAAATCAAATATAGAGTCGGGATTACATTTTAAATCATTTTTCAATGATTTGAAAAAACAAGGGGTAATTCTTTTGGTTTTACTCCCGATAGGAACCGCTGTAGTAACGTTAATTATTGGTGATTTGGTATTTAAGGGTGCGTTCACCAGTCATATTGTTGGAAGAACAGATTCTATGTTATCTTTTGATAAAATACCACTGCTCATGGTTCAAGTAATAATTGCAGCCTTAGGAGAAGAAATCGCATGGCGAGGTTTCTTTCTTGGTAAGTCAATGACAATTTTTCCATTTTGGCTTTGTGCTATTGTGTCGTCTTTATTGTTTGCGATAGCCCATATTTCTAGTGGAAGCGTTGGACTTGTAAGCTACGATATTTTCATGATTTTTGTTGATAGTATTATTTATGCAATGATTTATAAAAAGTCTGGGAATTGTTTGATTTCTACACTTTCTCATATTCTTGGCAATGCAACAGGAATTCTTTTGCTAATGATGTATAGCTAGAAAGATTTTAATGTTATCTAGCCAATAAAGGATTTTCATTATAGGACAGAAATAGTCATTATCAGTGAAAGTGGGCTAGATGACTTGATTTAGAAAAGTAAGGAATCTTTCTAAAAACTTGAATAACTAAAGAGTCTGAGACAAAATAGTTCTCAGTCACAAAAAAGCTAGAGATTCCCAATTATGGAACTCTAGCTTTTTAAATTCGAACCGTTCTCTTATTGTATTTAAGGAGATTATTGGCCATGAGCACTAAACCCATGTCAATTTTCACCTGACGCTTGCCTCTTAGGTTACATCTCTTGTAACCCAAATAAGCCTTTATCTGCCCAAAGACAGGTTCCACATCAATCTTACGTTGATCGAAAATCTGT